>JASFIA010000107.1:0-7204 GCA_050122915.1 Desulfobacterales bacterium
GCGGCCCCCATGAGCAGGAACCGTTCAATCGCGGACTGGCCGAAGCCGACGGTCAAGGTTAGGCCGGCCAGAAGAAGCAGGGGGGTTGACATCGCCCATGCGGGCGCTCCGTGATGGTGCTGGTGGCTTTGGTCTCCGGCGGTTCCCCCCCCGATGACCGACGGGCAGGCAATGACGAAAATCAGCCGGAAGGTGTAATAGGCGGTCAGAAAGGCCCCCAGCAGTCCGGCGCCGAGCCACAGGGGATTGTCCAGATCGGCCAGGGTGCCCATGATGAGTTCCTTGCTGAAGAAGCCCGAAAGGGGCGGGAGTCCGGCCAGAGCCCCCGCCCCGATACCCATACACACCATGGGAGTGCGGAGTCGCCGCCCCCCACTGCGGCCGATTTCCATCATGTCGTTGGTGCCGTATGCGTGAATGAAAACGCCCGAACACAAAAATAGAAGCGCCTTGAAGAAGGCGTGGGTGGTCAGGTGGAAAACCCCGGCCGTATAGCCGCCGGCTGCCAGTCCCATGATCATGAATCCCAGCTGGCTGATGGTGGAATAGGCCCACACTTGTTTGATGTCCCGGGCAACCATGGCCATTGTGGAAGACAACAGCATGCTGACGGTGCCTATGGCAAGACATATCCCCATGGTGGCGGGGGAGAGGCTGAAGAAAGGAAACAAGCGGGCGAAGAGAAACACGCCAGCGGCCACCATGGTGGCCGAGTGGAGGAGGGCGCTCACCGGCGTGGGGCCCTCCATGGCGTCGGGAAGCCAGGTGAGAAGAGGAAACTGGGCGCTTTTACCCATCACGCCCCCGAAGATCAGCAGGGATGACAGAGTGAGCTGCTCCATGGTCATCCGATGGAAGGTTTCCGGCTGGTTCATGTCGAGGATATTGACGTTTCCGAGGCTGAACAGCACTAGGAGAAGCCCCAGAAAAAACGCCACGTCTCCCAAACGGGTCATCACAAAGGCTTTCTTTCCGGCTTCGCTGGCACTGAATTTTTCAAACCAAAAACCGATCAGCAGATAGGAAGCCAGCCCCACCAGTTCCCAGAACACATAAAGTTGAAGAAGGGTGGGGGAGAGGGTCATACTCGTCATGGCCCATTCAAACAGGGACATGTAGGCGAAATATCGCCCGAAGCCGGGGTCACCGGCCATGTAGCCGATGGAGTAGATCTGCACCAGCAAACAGATGACGGTCACCACAAACAGCATCAATAGACTGGCCGGATCCAGCAGCACTCCCACCGGGAGGGTGAACGTCCCCGAGGTCAGCCATCGGGACGTCGATACCAGGGGCGATGGGGCGCCCCAATGACTCAGGAGAAGAAAGAGGGCACCGGCCAGGGACAGGAATGCCCCGAAGAGGGACGTGGCGGCGGCAGCCTTGGGATGCGTCCTCAGGAACACCATGATGGCGCCGAAGGCCGCCAGGGGTGGCAGGGTCGTCAGGATAGCCGCTGCCAGCGAGCTCATGGGTATCGGGGGCGGTGTCATGGGGATGCCGTGTCCGTTCGCTATCTCAACAGGTTATAGTCGGCCGGGTCCATGGAAGCTTTCCGGCGATACAAGGCCACGATCAAGGCCAGCCCGACCGAAACCTCGGCCGCGGCAATGGCCATAATAAAGATGACGAAGGTCTGTCCGCTTATTTGATGGTGGAGCAGTGCAGCGCCCACAAAAAGCACTGATGCGGCATTGAGCATGATCTCCACGCCGAGGAGAATCATGATAAGGTTTCGCCGGCAGACCGCGCATCCCATGCCCATAAGAAACAACAGGGCCGACAGCAGCAGCACATGGTCGAAGGGCACGCTCATGACTCGTCCCCTTCCTCGTTGTGTTCCCTCCTGCCCGAATTCATGCCCAGAAACAATGCGCCCACCAAAGCCACCAGCAAGAGATAGGACACGATTTCGATGGACAGCCAGTGGGTCTTGAACAGGTGCAGCCCGAAGGCTTTGGGAACGGCGACGGCCGGCGTCAGGACATGGACCCGGGTGCTTTCGATGCCGCCGATAAGGAATACCACCGCCAGGTAGCCGGCTGCCATGACCGCCGCCGGCACCCATTGCCCTGCCGGGAAAAGGGGCTCTCGGGTCTCTTCCACACGGAGCATCATCACGATGAACAAAAAGAGGATCATGATGGCCCCCGCGTAGATGATAATTTCCAGCATGGCCAGAAGCGGGGCGCCGAAGAGATAGAACATGAGGGCGGAACCGAAAAAAGAGAGGATCAGGTAGAGAACCGCGTGGATTAGATTTCTCCGGGTCACGGCCATGGCGGTGGCGGCCAGTATCAAGGCGGCCAGTATATAAAATGTCAGCGAAAACGGATTCATTGGCGCCTTCAGGGCAGATTGCTTCGGGTGTTGACCGGCGTGTCTTCCTGGACGTGTTCGCCTTTTCCGCCCACATCGCTTACCACGCCGGCATGCCGGTAGAAATTGTAGTCATTGTCCTTGCCCCCGTGATCGACAAGGAGGTCTTCCTTTTCATAGACGAATTGGAGAATGTCCCTTCGGCAGTTCTCAAAGGTCGGCGTCAGCTGGATGGCCGACGTCGGACAGGCTTCCTCACATAGACCGCAGTAGATGCACCGGGCGAAGTTGATCCGGAACCAGGCGGCCTGACGCCTGCCGTCGGGCCCCTCCTCTGACTGCATGGAGATGCAGCTGACGGGGCATGCCGCCGAGCACAGATAACAGGCCACACATCGCTCCCTGCCGTCCGGATCCCGGGTCAGGACGATGATGGCCCTCGACCGTTCGGGCAGGGGGCGTTTGTATTCCGGATACTGCTCGGTAATGGGTTTTCGAAACAGGTGCCTGAGGGTGGTGGCAAAGCCTTCGGCCAGAGCCTTTAAATCGCTGAGCAGGGAAATCATGACGGCCCTCCGAAAAGCAGGATGCCGGCTCCGGTGAGGAGAATATTGATGAGAGACGCGGGCACCAGCACCTTCCATCCCAGGGCCATGAGCTGGTCGTAACGGAGGCGGGGAAGCGTGCCCCTAATCCAAATCATGACCAGGGAGACGATGATAATCTTGATGAAAAGCCAGACCGGTGCCGGCAGCATCGGGCCCCGCCATCCCCCGAGGAAGAAGACGGCGATCAGTGCGCCGAGCACCTGCATGTGGACGTACTCCCCCAAAAAAAACATGCCGAAACGCATGCCGCTGTATTCGGTATGAAATCCGGCGCCCAACTCATTTTCCGCCTCGGGCAGATCGAAGGGGATCCGTTTGCTTTCGGCCATGGCGCTGAGGAGAAAAATAACAAAGGAAACGGGCTGGATAATGATGTAGGGATAACGCGCCTGGGCATTGACAATGTCCACCAGGCTGAAGGAGCCCGCCAGCATGACAACGGGGACCAGGGACAGCCCGATGGACAGTTCGTAGCTGATCATCTGGGCGGCTCCGCGGATCCCTCCCAGCAGGCTGAATTTGGAATTGGAAGCCCAGCCGCCGAGAGCGACACCGTAGACCCCCAGGGACGACAGGGCGAAGACGAACAGGAGCCCGACATTGAGATCCGATATCACCATGGGCACCCGCCGGCCGAAAAGGGTCAGGTCTTCACCGAATGGCACGACCGCAAACATGAGCAGGGCCGTCACGGTCACGACGGCCGGGGCCAGCAGGAAAATCATACGGTCGGCCATTTCGGGGACGATGTCCTCCTTGGCGATCAGTTTGATGCCGTCCGCAATGGGCTGCAAGAGGCCAAAAGGCCCCGCACGGTTGGGGCCGTAGCGAATCTGAAGCCTTGCCAGCAGTTTTCTCTCGATCAGCACCAGGTACGCCGCCACGAGGAGGAGAACCACGAGGACGACGCCCAGTTTGACGGTGAGAACGAGAAATCCGGTTATCCAGTCGATCATGATCGGGTTTCGATTCCTTTGAAATCGGCCGTTATGCCTTCCGTATCCGTTTTGCCGGCATCCGAACGGGCCCGGGGCCGAAGACCTGCCAGTCGATCCGGTGGTGCCGGGGCATCACCAGAACGCCCACCGCTGTCTGATTGTCGATGGAGACGGGCAGCCGGACAGAGCCGGCGAGTCCCATTAGCTCAACCGTGTCCCCATCCACCACGCCCAACCGGTCGGCATCGACCGGGTTGACGGCGAGGGCAGGCGCCGCCTCTACTTGCCGCAGATGGGGGGAGAGAGAAGAGAGCGGCTCTGTGCCGAAGGTCCACTCCGTCAAGATGAGATCGAAATCCCCGGGTGCGGGCGACGGCCGGTCGTTCGCGGTTGGCTGAAACCGCTGCTGATTGACGGCCGTCAGGGTCAGGGCGATGCCCTCCTTGGGGATGCCGTCGGCCGGAACGATATGGGCGAATGGCGGCTGGGTGCCGGCGATCCACTTCCATATGCTTTCGCGCACCGTATTGCTGTCAGGCAGTTCGTCGCGATCGGCAATCATCGCCAACGTCTGCCAGGCGGGTTTGACATCGCCGCCGGGAACGCCGGCAGCATATCGGCGGGGCGGGTGGTCGCCGCCGCCGGTGATCCGGATGGGTGTTCCAGCCCCAAGGGCGATGTCTGAAGACTGAAGTCGCGCCTCCTGATTCAGGAAGCAGCCTCCCGCCTCGAAAAGGGTAGCGGTGGCCAACAAAATGTGGGCGATTTCGCCGGTAGCCGTGGGCACATGGTCCAGAACGACCAACAGATCCAGACGATTCAGGGCCTTCTCAACCCTGTTCTTGTCAGGATAACGGCCCAAGGGGTCGCTTTCGACGGCTATCAGCGTGGTGACGGATCCGGAATCGATGTCATCGATCAAAGATGCCATGTCCGCAAGGGACTTGTCCATCAAAACCGCGCCGGCGGCATTGGGGCCGTCCATGGTGTAGAATACACCGGCGGTTTTTCCCATGGCCCGAAGCCACAGAGCGCCGTCCGCTGCCAGGTGCTGGAGGCCCGGGCCGCCCATGGCAGTCCCGCAAACGATGACGGGGTGTTCACTACCGGCCAGAGCGCCCGCCGCCGCATCGATCCAAGCGTCCGTTTCCCGGGAGCTCCCGGCGTGCGCCCGGAGGGCATCGTAACGGTCACGCCCTGGGAGGGCCTGTGGAGCCGCATTGGGATCGACGGCGGCTTTGACCAGCGCCCCCACGACCGGCATCAGTTGAGCCGGCGGAATCGGGAGGTGGTTGAATCCGAACGGGAGGGCGATGGGCCGGGGATCCAGCACGAAGATACGGGCCCCCCGTCGCCGGGCTTGCCGCATTTGAAGCGCCAACATCGGCGCTTCGTTCAGCGGATCGGCTCCCACCACCACAAGGACATCGGCGTCGGCGATATCGCCAAGGGCCACCGATATCGTTGGCTCAAGGCGGTTGACCGCAGCACCGGCTCTGATGGCCGACTCCCGGTTCATCCAGAACACCGGCGGACGCCATCCCTTTGTGGCGGACAACCGGCTCAACATGGCCATGGTCTCGAGACTGTTTCGCACAGAGCCCACCGTGGCGATAGTGTCGGCTCCCTGCTGGCGGGCCGCCCGATCGATCCGTTCGGCAGCGGCCCGAAGGCTCTCCTCCCAGGTGGTTTCCCGACCGTCGACCTTTCCTTCCCGTGGTCTGTCGTCGGCGCTGGCGTAGGAAGCGCCGAAACGGCCCCGGTCGCAGATAAACCATCCGTTGACAGTGTCGCTCCGGCGGGCTTCCTGGCGCACCACCTCCCGATACCGGGAACTGGTGGTGGTATGGCACCCCAGGGAGCAGTGGATGCAGATGGTCTTGGTGCGCTGATAGTCCCACCGGCGGCCTTTGTATCGGGAGGGCTTGTCCGTGTAGACGCCTGTGGGGCAGATATCACTCAAATTCCCGGCATAGGGGCTTTCAAGGGCACCCGGCTCGAATCGGCCGAAGAAAGTCCGATTGGCGTTTTGCATCACCCCGAGGTCTCGGTAGCCCGTTACCTCCTGGTAGAATCGCGAGCATCGGTAGCAGTGGATGCAGCGATTCATCTCGTGCTGAACCAGGGGGCCGAGATCCTGATCCGGGTAGGTCCGCTTCAGGCCGGCAAATCGCCTCATCCCGTGCCCACCGGATACCGTCATGTCTTGGAGAAGACAATGTCCACCCTCGTCACAAACCGGGCAGTCGTGGGGGTGGTTCACCATGAGCCATTCGATCACCTGCCGACGGAAATCCACGGCCTCGGCATCGTCGGTGTACACCACCATCCCGTTTTCCGCGGTCAGCATGCAGCTCATCTGAATGCCTTTTAAAGTGCCTTCCTCCACTTTGACCGCACACACTCTGCAGGCCCCCACCGATCCAAGAGCGGGATGGTAGCAGAAGCGGGGAATCATGATTCCTAGTCTCTCGGCGGCGTCGATGACTTTCGTGCCGTCGGGAACCGTGACGTCCCTATTGTCGATTTTCAATGTCGGCATGAGTCGTTTATACCTTGAAAGGACACTTCTTCTGGGAGATATGCTCCCGTATTTCATCCTCGAAATATTTCAGCAGACCCGCCAGGGGAGATATCGCTCCCGGTGCAAAGGCACAGTAGGCTTTCCACAGGTGCTGGCTCATCCGCTGCAACATGGGAAGGTGCGCCTCTTCGCCGTCGCCGGATTCGATGCGGGTGAGAATGTCTTTGAGGTAGGGCAGCCCTTCCCGGCAGGGGGTGCACCAACCGCAGGATTCTCTGGCAAAGAATTCCATCAGGTTGACGGTTGCAGCGACCAGACAAGTGTTCTCGTTGAACACCATAATGGCCCCGGTACCGAGTCGGTGGCCTTCTTTCTTCAGGGTCTCGAAGTCCATTTCGATATGGTAGAATTCCCGGGGCATGAAGCTGGTGGAAGCGCCCCCGGGCAGACATGCCTTGTAGGTCGCCCCGTTTTTCATTCCCCCTGCATGGTCTTCTATGATTTCGCTCAGCCGCACCCCGAGGGGCAGTTCAACACACCCCGGCCGGTTGACGTGCCCGCTGATGCAAAAGAGTTTGGTTCCCGCACCAGTGTCGGTCAACGCCAGGTTCTTGAACCATTCGGCACCGTTGCGGACAATGTGGGGAACGTTGGCCAGGGTTTCCACGTTCTGCAGCACCGTGGGCTGACCCCAGAGTCCTTTCTCCGTGGGGTAGGGTGGCGGCTGCTGAGGATTGGGTCGGCGGCCCATGAGGGCATTCAACTGAGCCGTGACTTCGCCGCAGATATACCTGCCGGCACTGCGGTGGACATCG
>JASFIA010000108.1:0-7187 GCA_050122915.1 Desulfobacterales bacterium
TTCGGATGAAGAGGAAGAATGCCTAAAGGGTCCACGGTTTGGGTTTGGGGTGCTCGCACGTCAAGGGCTCGACCCCGCTGCCGTGCATCGGAATTTGCCGTTGCCCATGGAAATGATTGGCTCCGGGTGGGCTCGGCTCCGTCCTCCGCCGATTATTCCCAGGTAACGCCCGATTGACTTTCAAGAAAATGACGGGCGTCCTGATGGCCGAGAACGCCGGCCTCCATGAAATCGTTCATGGCCTCCTCGCGGTTTCCGGCAACCAGGTAGACTCTGCCCCTACCATAGTAGTAGGCACCGACTCCCGGACGCCTTTCGATGGCCTGGCTGATAAGGTGGATCGCCTGATCATACATCCCAACCTCCCCATAGCACACGCCCAGCTGGAACATGGCATCGGTGGCATCGGGGGTGAGTTCCAAAGCCTTCCGATAACTTTTGATCGCACCGTCATAGTTGCCGTAGGCCGACAGAAGTGCGCCGTTATCCAACCACTGGCTCGCCGTTCGCGTGGTGGCGTCGGCGGCAGCGCAGGGCTGGCAGATCACCATCGCCACAATGCCATAGACCACAAAAAGCGGGTAACGATGAAGTGATTTCATGGATAAAAGACTCCTTAAAGCTGAATCCGTTGTTGATTCTCCAGGGACCGGTTGCCCATTGATTTTGGTCGGTCTGGAACCCCGCCAGAGACACGCCAGCCGGGCAAAAAAATTGGCGATGTATACCGCAGAATGCCAGGAGACGCAAACAGCCGTCCGTTTCGACTCTTGTTTCGCTTAAAACCGGAAGGGTTCGAAGCGGGCTTGCGTCCGTTGATCAGTTCTATTATGAACTCATATCGGCAGAACCGCTTTTTTCCTGCAGCACGAATTTTCTCTCACCAGGGGGGAGCCCTCAAAACCGCCATTGGAGAGGTCATCCGATGAAAACCTACACCATTCGACCGCTTGCCGTCGGCGTGAATCAAACCGACCAGGGCGTCATGACCTACCTGAGGGATTATGGTCAGCGCATCCTGCTGCCCATCTATGTGTTTCTGATCAAGGGAGCCGATAAGTCCATACTCGTGGACACCGGCCTCGAACAGGTCGTGGTTCCCGACGAAATCAGGGACGCCTGCGATTTCCCCATCTACGACTTCGAGGAGGCGCTTGGCAGCGAGGGACTTACCCCTGAGTCCGTCGACATCATCATCCACACGCATCTTCACAACGATCACTGTGAAAACGACTATAAATGCACCAATGCAACGGTCTACGTGCAGCAATCGGAGCTTGATTTCCTGCAGGACCCCCACCCACTGGATCACCGCTATTATCCGGACGTTTTAGACGACTCCAACGTGATCCCACTGGATGGAGATGCCGAGTTGATGGACGGTATTTCCGTTATTCGTACCCCCGGGCACAGCGTAGGCGGCCAGTCGGTGTCCGTTCGCACCCGCAAGGGAAATGCCATTATCACCGGATTTTGCTGCAATGAAAAGAACTTCCCAGACATCGGACCCGCCGTCGCCTCCGGGGTTCACATCAACGCAATCGATGCCTACCAGTCGGCCCAGAAAATAAAAAGCCGAGCGGATATTCTGATACCCCTGCATGCCATGTGGGTCGGCAGCGCCAAAGAAATCCCTGACAGGGAGGAATAAGGGGCACCATGTCCAAGGCCGCCCGTCAGTGGCTGACATGACAACAACCCGTTGATGAAATGATTACGGAAATATCCGATGGCTTTTGAAAACGATATCGTCCTCGTGTACTTTGAGGACAACCCCATGACCTTCGCGAGAATTGAAGGAATTATCCCGGACGCCAAACCCGGATGGTATCATGTCAAGCTGCTGATCCTCCAGGTTCCCCTCAAAGTGGTCACATGGATTCTGCGGGACAGCTATATCGACGGAAGCGAATTTACCATGGACGGCAAACGGATGCGCATCGAGCGGGTGGTATCACCGGAGACTCCGCCCGAGGCGAACGGGGCGGCTTCCTCCCAATCGCCGTCCACAGACGCCAAAACGGAGAAATCCGGACGGATCATCTCCCTAACCAATCGAAAAGACCGTTGAACCCGGGCTCTAAGGAGCCGTGCCGACACCCATACCTATGACACCCCCACCCCTTATCGTCATTTCCGCCTCCAGACGAACCGACATCCCGGCCTTTTATATGGATTGGTTCATGGCAAGCATCGACAGCGGCGGCTTCGAGGTCGAAAATCCCTTCAATCGGCGCCGATTCCGGGTTGCTTCCACCCCTGACCGCGTGTCCGTCATCGTCTTTTGGTCCAAGAATTTCGGACCGTTTCTTGAGAGAGGAGACGGGAACCGACTGTCAGCCATGGGGTACAATCTATTTTTTAATTTCACGGTCAACGGCGGTTCCCCTCCTCTCGAGGCCCATCTGCCGCCCCTGAACGATCGGTTGGACCAGTTGGCGCAACTCTGTGAAACCTTCGGTCCCGACGTCATCAACTGGCGGTTCGACCCCGTCTGCTTCTTTACTCAGGGAAACGGCGGCATTGAAAACAATACCGGGGTGTTCTCGAGGATTGCCGACCGGGCAGGACGGTTGGGAATCCGGCGGTGCATCACCAGCTTCATGGACATGTATCCCAAAATCAGGAAACGTTCGGGGGGCGACGGCAGTCTGCACTACATCGAACCGTCTATGGCTGTCAGGGTAGAGACGGCGACAGCGATGGCGGGCACCCTTGCACCCCACGGCATTCGTCTCATGCTCTGCTGCGAGCCCGACGTGCTGGCTCTCCTTCCGGAGTATTCAGGCGTGGGGGAAAGCGCATGTATTTCCGGCCAGTTGCTTAGCCAGCTATTTGACCGCCCCGTTCCCCTTCGGCGTGACCGCGGACAGCGAACGGCTTCCGGGTGTCGATGCACCGTATCCTCGGATATAGGCTCCTATCGACGTCATCCATGCCCCCACAACTGCCACTACTGCTACGCCAATCCGGCGGCCGAACCCGTCACCAAAGGACCCGGAGAACCGTCACCCAAATGAAAATTGGCTCCATTCAACTAGAAAACAACCTGGTTTTTGCGCCCCTGGCAGGTATCACCAATCTGCCGATGCGACTGCTGGCCAAAGAGGCCGGCTGCGGGCTCGTCTGCTCCGAGATGATCAGCGCCAACGGCCTCGTTCACGGTTCGGAAAAAACCCGCCTGATCATGGCATCCGTCGATTCTGAAAAGCCCCTGTCTGTTCAGATATTCGGCTCCGACCCCGATACCACCGCCGAGGCGGCCCGAATGGTTGAAGGCGGTGGTGCCGATCTGGTGGACATCAATTTTGGGTGTTCAGTCAAAAAGATCGTCAAGACGGGGTCAGGGGTGGCATTGATGCGGACACCGGAGCTGGCTCGACGGCTAATGACCGCCGTCCGAAAGGCGGTATCCATCCCGCTAACCATCAAGCTGAGAAGCGGATGGGACAACAGCGGCCGCCAGGCTATCGGCATCGCGAAACTGGCTCAAGACTGCGGCGTCGACGGGATTGCCATCCACCCGAGAACGGCCGGACAGGGATTCAGTGGCTGCGCGGACTGGTCTCTGATCCAGAAAGTCAAGGCATCGGTTTCCCTTCCAGTCATCGGAAACGGAGACATCACCGCACCCGGGGACGCTCTGGGAATGCTGAAGGCCACCGGTTGCGACGGCATCATGGTGGGGCGTGCAGCCATCGGAAACCCCATTCTTTTATCGCGCATCCTTGGCGCCTTGGATGGAAGGGATCCCGGACCACCCGCTGCGGCGGCGAGGCTTGAGCTGATGGGCCGCTACGCGGAGACGTCGGTTCGCTATTTTGGCGAGGAAATGGCCTGCCTCATGATGCGCAGCCGACTCATGTGGTTCGTTCGGGGACTGCCCTTTGCCAAACGGTTCAGAGAGTCGATCAAGCGGGTGTCTTGCCTGGAGGATATCCGGGAGCAGATCGACCGCTACGGGCAAGCGCTCGCAGCCATCGAGTCCCAGGGATTGCAGCCCGGGCCTCGCAGATCGATCCGAGTGACTCATTGAAGGGTTTCAGGGGACGGCAAACGTGTAAATACCGATCTCGCCCCCCTGGAGCAGCACTCCCTCGGTGCGGTCGTCATTGACAGCGGTGACTTGCATCCTGCCGACCGGGTGCGAGGGAAGAAAGTACTTTCGGCCGTCATCGCCATCGAGAATTTTGGAATCAAACAGGGTCAGCATGTTCCCCGGCTCCAGACCGCTCTCCACATTCGAGGATAGGGTGATACGGTCATCCACGACGTTGGTCACATAGCCCTGCCAGGGAAGTTCTGCCAAAACCCCGCCGGCCGCCTTGCCGACACGTTCGGCCAATTCCTCCAGCCCCTTGCCCACCAGATCCATATCAGCTGGCCGAAGCGCATCCCCGACTTCAGGGGTCGCACCGGATATTTCCGTTTCAAACTCAACGGTGCGGTTCAGCAGTTTGGTGCCGGTTTCAGCGCTGTAGATTTCAACCAGAATCAATAATCTCAGGCGACTTTCAGGCTTTTTCCATAGCAAAATCCCTCCCACCTCGCTGCCGACGGTCGCATCCAGTACCATGCCGGTCACCACGGCGTTGAAATTTTCCTGGCGGGCAAAGGTGGCCATTGCGAAGGCGTCCAAACGGCCGAATTCGTCTCGTCTAAATCCGCTGAGCCCTTCAGGATAGCCAGTTTCACCCGGGAGAAGAACTCGGGTACGGCGGGCCTTTTCTTGCAGCAGGGGAACCATTCGATCGTAAAAAACGCTGTTCAACAAGGCAGGATCGAGGGTGGTTCGGTTATCGAACCACGTCAGCGCCGCTCGAGGGGACAACTGATTCTTAGCGACGGGCCTCACTGTCAACGGCGGCGGCTGTATGTCGGGGGCTTCATCGAGCGCCGGCCGGTTTCGCCCCCCCATCCCGCAGCCTCCCAGCAAAAAAAGAGAAGCGATCAAGATCACCATCAGCCCTGGGATATTCCTCATAACCGTCCACATGGTCATCATCACTTGTTAGCGTCGGTTGCCGATGCCTCTGCGTCTCCCGGCCACGGGGATTCCATCGATAAAAAACGAAGTATCTCTAATCGGGATCGTCCCAATTTGCAAGACTCAATTTGACTCGGTTCTTCTTGACAGACCGCGGGGTTTTGCATTAGGGGCTTCGGGTCAAAGCGGCTCCCTCAATGGCCGTTTTTCACCAGAACCCCCTATCGAAGAGGTGGCCATGGCATCCATGGATGAGCAGGTGTTGAGAACCGCAAAGGAAATCATCGTTAAATTCATTGAAACCGGGCGTGTTTCTCCAGCCGGCTTTCCCGATGCCTTCCGAAATATCTACGATACCGTTTCAGATGCGGTACGATCCCGAATCCCGGAGGATAAGGATGCCATCGATCCCCCATCCTGATCATATCGGCCTTCGCCTATGATGGCGCCGGGGCCATCGGCAACAAACCCCAGGATGGTGACTGGAAAGAAAATAGGGCAGGCCATGGGAACATGAGCCCGTGCCGCCCGTCCACAGGACCGACGGCACAGACCCGATCAGATAATCAAACGGTTCAATCGCAGAGCTCGAACAGCGCCGCCGCCCCCATGCCTCCTCCGACGCACATGGACTCGATTCCGTACTTTACTCCCCGCTCTTTCATGTTCCGAAGCAGGGTGGCGCACAGCTTCGCCCCCGTGCAGCCGAGGGGATGCCCGAGAGCGACAGCGCCCCCGTTGACGTTGATCTTCTCCATTTGGGATTCAAGCCCCAATTCCCTGATGCAGTAGAGGGCCTGAGAGGCAAAGGCCTCGTTGATTTCAAAAAGGCCGATGTCCTTGATATCGAGACCCGCCAGAGCCAGGACCTTGGGGATGGCATACCGGGGTCCCACACCCATCTCATCGGATCGACAGCCGACGGTCGTATAATACCGCAATTTGGCGATGGGCCGCACACCCAGCGCTTTGACCTTCGCCTCGCTCATGACAACCGTGGCTGCGGCGCCGTCGGTGGTCTGGGATGAATTGCCCGCGGTCACGCTGCCTCCGGCGGCAAACACCGGATTGAGCTTGGCCAAACCCTCGATGGTCGTGGTCGCCCGAACCCCGTCGTCCGACTCCTGAATGATGGTATCCCGGCGGTAGGTGCCGTTGTCCTGCAGCACATAAGTCGTCGCTGGTGTGGGCACGATTTCGCTGAATGCGCCGGTCTTTTGGGCGTCGGCCGCTTTCATCTGGGAGTGATAGGCAAAGGCATCCTGATCCTCACGGCTGATTTTGTAGCGGTGAGCCACCTTCTCGGCCGTGATTCCCATGGACACATAGAGGTCCGCCTGATCCTTGGAGTAAACCGGATGGGGCCTGGGCAGGTTGCCCCCCATGGGAACATAGGTCATGGATTCGACCCCGCCCCCGATGGCCACTTCCGACCAACCGCTCATTACCCGCAGGGAGGCCAGGGCGATGGCCTCGAGACCGGAGGCGCAGAAGCGGTTGACGGTGGCGCCGGACACCGATTCAGGGAATCCGGCGATTTGACCGGCGATTCTACCAATGTTGAGACCCTGCTCGGCCTCGGGGAAAGAACAGCCGACCATAATGTCCTCGACATCTTTTTTCTCCAGGTTCGAGGTCCGATCCACTGCCTCCCTCAGAATAAATGACAGAAGATCCTCTGGGCGGGTATCTTTGAAGGCCCCTTTGCTTCGTCGGCATCCGGGGGTTCGAACCGATGTAACGATATAGGCATCTCTCATAGCTGGATTCCTCCTTGATGAAAAACGGTGCGCCCCAATTAATTTCTCAAGGGCTTACCGGTCTTTAGCATGTGTTCGATCCGGGCCTGGGTCTTCTCCTGCTTTAAAAACGCCACGAAGGCATCTCGTTCGAGGGTGAGAATCACCTCCTCGTCCACCAGACTGTTGGTCCGTACATCGCCACCGCTGACCACGGCGGCAATGCGCCTGGCCAGGACGGCATCGTATTCGGAAATAAATCTGGCGTTGAGCATGTTGAAGATCTCCCCGTTGATCATCCCCTGTGCGGCGTCGCCCAGCACTTTGACGGGCCGCTTGACCGGAGGCGCATACCCGTCGTCCACCATGCGAAGCACCTCTTTTTTGGCCTCTCCTATCAGGAGATCCCGGTTGAACACGATCCGGTCGTTGGGGCCCAAAAACCCGTTGGCCCGGGCTTC
>JASFIA010000109.1:0-7121 GCA_050122915.1 Desulfobacterales bacterium
ATTCATACCTTATCATGTTCTTCTGGAACTCAATAAGTTCAAAAAAAACCCGAAGTTGGGGCATCTGGTGTCAAGGGTTGTAACCCACTTGTCGGCAATGCCGGATCAGTTCGAGGTGTTGAAAGCGGAGACGGTGGCCGATTCCTATGTCGGTCTTGTGGATCGCCATATCCTCGAGGAAATTGAGGCCAGCGGCCTGTCCGAACCCATCCTGGTGACCAACGACAGGGTATTTCAGATTCAGGCGGGAATCCGGGGCATCAGAAGTGAAACCTACCGGGATTCGGCGCCCTCGAAGGTGGAGGCGGAGCAGTACACCGGATTTGTCGAGGGGGAGACGGATCCCCCGGTCAACAGCTTCCGTTGGAACGACATCGGTAAGCCGGTTTTTTTCGGTTCCTCCGGGGAGAAGGTGATCGACTACCAGCATCGAATCTGGAACGTCACGCCGCGCAACGTCTATCAGAACTTGGCGCTTGAGCTGATGACCCATCCGGAGATCCACGTGGCCTCCATTCAGAGTGCCGCCGGATATGGAAAGAGTTTTCTGGCCCTTGCCACCGCTCTCTATCTCGTATTCGAGCGAAAAACCCATGAAAAGATCTATCTGGTCAAACCCACCATCGAAATCGGTCAAAAGTTGGGCTACCTGCCGGGAAAGCTTGAAGAAAAGATGGAGCCCTACACCCGGTATATTTCGGAGCTGATGTTCAAACTCCATGGGCTCAGGCCGGCCAACCGGATTTTCGTCAGCACCGACGACATCCCCCCTCGCTACAACCTCAAGCGGTTCGAAATTCTGCCCCTCGGCTACATCCGCGGGATGAACATCGAAAACGCGGTTGTCATCGTCGATGAGATGCAGAACCTTTCCAGGCCAGAGTGCCGCGCCCTCCTTTCCCGGATGGGCGAAGGCGTCAAGTGCTTCTGCCTTGGGGATATTCATCAGGTGGACAATCCCTATCTCAACATCGAGAACAACGGACTCAATTGGGTGGTCAGCAAATTTAAGGGGAGTAAGATCTATGCCCATCTGGTGCTCAAGGGTGACAAGTCCAGAGGTCCCATCACAGATCTGGTGATCCGCTCGGGGTTGTAGCCTCGTCAGGCCGTAATTGCATCGATGGGCCAAGGGATTTCTATGATGAAAGGCGCAGGCAGCTGGCTCCGGCGGCTGGCGGCGGACCGTGCACCGGGCCAGTTGGTGATTCAGGTTACCGATCATTGCAACGCCGACTGCCCCCAGTGCGGAATGAATCGAAGGATGGGGTATCCCAGAAGTCGCCTCGGCGTGGATGATGTCAGGCGGGTGCTAGATGCCGCCGCTTCAAGGGGAGTGAGGGCGGTTTCTTTTACCGGTGGCGAGCCGCTGCTGTTTCTGGACGATCTCGTTACCCTCATCGACCATGCCGGTTCGGTGGGTATTCCAATGATTCGGACGGGCACCAACGGGTTTCTGTTCAGGGGGTGGGATCGGCCGGAATTCGAAGACAGGGTTCACCGTCTTGCCGAGCGGCTTTCGGCCACCCCCTTGCGGAATTTTTGGATCAGTATCGACTCCAGCAATCCTGCTGTGCACGAGGAAATACGAGGGTTCCCCGGGGTAGTGAAAGGCATCGAGAAGGCGGTGCCCATCTTTCATTCCCATGGTTTCTATCCATCCGCCAATCTGGGCATCAACCGGCGGGTCGGCGGTGAGTCGCCGGCCATGACCGCGGCCGCTTCCGAGAAGGCTTTTTTTTCTCATTTTAAGAATAGTTTCGATCGGTTTTTCCGGCTGGTCGATCGCCTTGGCTTTACCATTGCCAATGCCTGTTATCCCATGAGCATGAACGATGGCGATATTAACGGGCTCGCCCCGGTTTACGGCGCCAGTTCAACTTCTTCAATCGTCAATTTCCCGCCCAATGAAAAGGCCCTCTTGTTCAGAGCCCTCTTTGAATCGGTACAGTCCAACCGGTCCCGGCTTCGGATTTTCTCTCCTCTCTGCGCCCTCCGTGCTATCGGACGACAGTTATCCTCCGGGTCGGCCCGGGGCTATCCGTGTCGCGGGGGCCGTGATTTTTTCTTCGTCGACGCCAGTCATGGGGACACCTTCCCCTGCGGGTTCCGGGGAAGCGAGAATCTGGGCAAGTTCTGGCGCCTGAACGGCGTTGCCGGAAACGGCGATTCATCCGGGGGGTGCCTTGCTTGTGAATGGGAGTGCTTCAGGGACCCATCGGAAATGATCGGACCCATTCTGGACGGGCTTCACCGGCCGGGGACCCTGGCCGGCCGGATCCGTTCGGACCCGGCGTTTTTTGGTCTTTGGGTGGAGGACCTCCGTTACTACCAGGCCTGCGATTATTTCAACGGCAAGGTGCCGCCGCGCCGCGAGAGGCTAAACCGTTTCAAGGGGGCGAGCGGCCCTTAGCGCTTGGGGCATCGATGGGGTTTCAATTCCCTATTATTCCCTTGACCCGCCCGAGATTACGAAATCGCCTTCCATTCGGTCCCACCTTGGTTTTCTAGCAGCCGATTAATCCCATTCTAATGCTCGGTATTTATCATCGGTGAAAAGCCTGTGGCGACATCAGCCTTTCATGCCGCGCCGGGCGGGAAATTGCCACCTCTGGAGGACACCCATGACCAAGTCTCCATGTTTGCATTGCGCCTTGAAGGATGAAGACAAGAACAACAGCGCCTGCATCAACTGCAAAAAGCGAACGCGTTATGTGGTCGGATTGGAACGGCAACTTGAATTTACGGCTTCCTATGCGGGAGATCATGACCACGTTCTCCGGATTACCGGGTGACGACGACCCATGCCCGGAAAAGGGGCTGCCCGATGAGCCGTCGCCGTTTTCCCCACGGCCGTATCCTCATCGTGGTGGAAACGGATAGCCAGCGCATCTATCGATTGGCAGGGCGGAAGGGCATGGAGGTCTCTGATTTGGCGTGCCTCGGTCTACTGCGGATGAATGCCGTCGACATTCCTGACCACCAAGTGGAAAAGATGCTTCCGGATGGATTTTTGGAGTAGGCATTCCCTGCTGAAACGGGATGCAACAGAAGATCTCCCCTGGTTGTGTCCATTACCGCCCGTTGGATTTTCTACCAATGTCCATTGAAACCCTGGTCGCCCAATACGGCCTCCCGGCGGTTTTCATCGGCACCTTCTTAGAGGGCGAATCCGTCATTATTGCCGCCGGCCTCTTGGCGTTGAGCGGGCATATGGGGTACCCGGACACGGCCGTGGCCGCCGTTTCCGGTGCTGTCGCAGGCGATATGGCCTTCTTCCTCATGGGCCAGCGGAGCGATTCCCTGCCCTGGAGCCGATGTCACTGGTGGCGGGGCGGCCTCCACAGGGCCGGTCGTCTGCTCAAGCGCCACGAGCGGCTGACCCTCGTCGGCTACCGTTTCCTCTACGGGTTGAGGGGTGTCGTTCCTTTTGTGCTTGGGGCCGGTGGCTTTTCCTGGAGGCGCTTCATGGCATACAGCAGCATCGGTGCGGCCGTCTGGACCGGTGCGAATCTATTTGCCGTATATGGCCTGGGTCGGTTCATGCGCGTCCATGACCAGCCTGGGGCATTATTCCGATCGATCAGTCTGGCAGTGGTTTTGGTTGCTGGCGTCGGGATCCTCCGGGGATTTCGCCACAAGTCCCCCGGAACGATTACGCGGGATGGCGGTCATCCCTCGGACGGCGCCTCCTCTCGCCCCTCCCCCGGTCCAATGTGAGGACCGCCGGCATCAACGGAGACTCTTTTGTTGTGGGGGGGACTCAACGGCCGACCCCGACGGGGCGGCTGGGTCATCGATTTTATAACCGGAAGGATGCCATCCATGGGCGGAACCCCAGGAATCACCGCCGGTATTTTCTTTATGTGGATTGTCGCTGCCATGCCCCCATCCCCGGGGGCGGTCATCCATGATTACCGGTACCGAGAATCCATCGGAGATGAGCACCGCTACTACCAGTGGCAGATGGAAACCGGCCCCCCCGTTATCGTGGTTTCCGAGGACGATCATCGACGTTTCACCAATTGGTGTGACCCTGACGGGGCAACCGTCCGGTGGGAGGTCCGCTCCGATACCGGCGACCGGGTGGTGGCCGAGAGACGGGACAACGCGATTTATCTCACGGGCCGATTCCGGGGAAAGGCGATTGACCGTCGCATGGAAATCGACGCGCTTCCCTGGTTTCAACCCCTATCCTTTTCACTGCGTACCCTGACGACCGGGTCCGCGAATCACCGCGAGTTTTGGACCATTCGATCCGACACCTTGGACGTGCTGGCCATGAGGGCCGAACGAAAGTCCACCGAAATTTTGACGATCGGCGCCCAATCGGTTGAAGCGATACGAATCGTGGTTTCGCCTAAAGGATGGCGGGGGGCGTTGTGGAATTCCCGGTATTGGTTTCGGGCAGATGACAGTGTATTTCTCCGCTACCACGGCGTCCACGGCCCTCCGGGAACCCCGCCAACCATCGTCGAACTGCTGCCCTGAGATCAGCGGACCCATCGGGTGAACCGGTGCCGACCATGCCTAAGGCTTTCCCTGTGGTGCCCAAAATCGGCCTCGGTGAGGGGTCAGATCCGGCTGCGGTGGACGTGAAAGGTCACTGTGGAGCCGGTGACCTCGCTTCTTCCCGTGAAGAAGAACGTCGAGATCCAGATCAGTTGCAGACAGATGAGGGGTGCCGGGGACCAGAGGGCGGAAAGCCCCTCAACGATGTCGGGCGGGGCCGCATGCGGACTGGAGGCCCCGAAAAAAACCGATATACCGAGGCCATAGACGATCGCGACGATGCTCATCTTCTGGTATGCTGAAATGCGTCCACCGCCGCGGTAATCCGCACGGAGGAATTCAGAGGCGAATCGCCAGGCTTGGGTCACCCCTAAACAGAGCATGAATGCGCTTGGATAAAACCCCTGGAGAAAAAGGTAGAGGCCGGCAAGTCCCGTAATACAATAGAGTATACAGGTGATGGCTTGGACCGGCACCACCTCCACCCCCTCGAGCCCCGTGGCATAGGCGATTTTTTTGGTGGCCCCATAGAACCGAACCCCCTTGGCCCAGGGCAGTCGTCGCATCCATAACGGACACTCCTGAAGGGGCTTTCCGTAGCAGCACCCGAAGCTGATGCAGGCCAGCCGGCCGATTCCTTCACCGAAGGTGTAAGCGATGGACACGGCCGCCAGAACGGCCATGGGGGCGATGTGCCCCATGCCCGCAGGCCATAGGGTGCCGGCCAAGAAAACCAGCCAGGGGATCGCCACGATACCCAGAAAAGAGGCCCCGCCGATGCTGAAGGTGTGCTTCTTCCCCTCTACCAGCCGTGCCACGAGCCGGGAGGCGGGCACGCAGATGATAAGGACCGCCACTAAAAGAGCCGCGGTAATCGGGAAAGACACCCCCGAAGCGGACATCAGGACCACGACCACGGCGCAGGACAGGGTGTATGCGGCGGCGTTGAAGGCCCCGTAATAGGTCAAATTGAGTCCAAGCCATCGACCGTCGCTTTCCTTGCGAAGGGGAAAGGACGCCAGAAATTGCCATTTCTCCTGGGGAAGTCGCTTGAAGCTCCAACGCAGCAATAGGAAGAGCAGAAAACCGAAGGTCAATATGATCCCCTCATTCATTCCCATGGTCATCTCCTGTGGCGCTGCCGATTCGTGTTCGAACCCGAAGGTCAGTCTCTACCAGGGGCCGGCCGAACCCCTTGGAAAAGCGGCTCGACGCCCCGGCGTGGTGCTGGTTGGCAATTATATCCGGATCGAACCTCACCCGGCCTTTTTCGAACAGCAATACATCCACCGAACTCCCCGGTAGAAAAACGCTCTTTGGGCGCCCCTTATCCAGAAACATCCCCGGGAGGATGTCCCGGGGATCATCGTAGGCAACGTCGCTGTAGCACTGCCGTATGCCTCCAATCATGAGCGCCACCACTTCGATCATGGCCACCTTGCCGACGCCGGTCCCCCCTTCGACGTCCGTGTCGATGACCGTGACGACCCGCCGGTTTTTGGAGTAGGGCGTGGCCATGGCGACCACTGCAGCAGGGTTGCAGGAATGACAGGCGCCGTCGACGCCATAGATATCGACGACCCTCCCTGCTACCGGTGTATGATTGTAATGGTATTTTTCCGGCGTCAGCCGGCAGACAGCGAAGTCTCCCCCCCGAAAGACGGTTTGCCAAGAGGATTCGTCGGCCCCGACCAGTTCTTCGAGATCAAAAAACTTCTCCTTCAAGAAGACAAGGGAGGCGTCGGAAAGGGAGCCTACGAGAATGCGGGAGTCGGCGGGCGAAACCACGGCGCCGGGGGCTTCGGGCATGGGGCGGCAGTCCCAATAGCGAATTTGCCGCTCGAACAGACGTCGCGGCGTGGCCAGTCGATGGGCCGGCGCCAGACATTCGGAGAGATCGATCCCCAGGGTTTCGATGAGCCGATCGGCTCCGGTCATTCGAGTGCCGAAGGGCATGTCGTAGTTGATGAACCCCAATAGCGAAGTCACCCTCGGCGACACCAGGGCTGAAAAAAGGGAGGGAATGCGCTCTCGGGCGGTGGAGTAGAGACGGCAGATCAGTTGATCGGAGAAGAGGGTTTCGGTCACCACCCGACCAGAATCCCGCTCGATGAATTGATGGGGAGGCAGTTGAACGATTGCCACTGGTTAATGGGCTCCTTCCATGGCCCGGTCATCGGCGATGCTGAGAAGGGTGAAATGGATGAGACGGCGAAGCACCGCTTCCGGTGCCGTTTCATCAAGGACGTCTTTCCGTGCATTCCTGAGAAATCCTCCGGCATCCTGGCCTTTTAGAAGGTCCAATAGGGGGCGGTTGGACCGGCCGCTTCGCCAGGCCGGCCACGAGTCCATGCGCTCCGCCTGATCCTGGAGGATGGCGAAGGCCTCGGTCATGTGGCGCCTGCGCAGCGTCTGTCGGTAGTAGCGCTCGGCCGCACCGTTGTATTCCTCACCGCTGAGGCGGTAAGGCGAGGATGCGCCTACCTCCTTGAGAATCCCCCGATTCAGGCGGTTGAAGGCCGAATGGCCGTCGGGCACACGGATTCGTTCCTCGAGATCGTCGACAACGTCGGCCATGCCCAGTTGATCGATCAGTTCCCGTCCGTCCT
>JASFIA010000110.1:0-7103 GCA_050122915.1 Desulfobacterales bacterium
GGCGGTGTCGAGGATACCTTTCAGGGACGTTTTCAATTCCTGGTGGAGACGTGCTTTTTCCGCCTCTGAATAGAGCCTCAGGCGGCGGGCATCGGTATCCGGATTAAAGGGGGCATAGCATCGCTTGAGGGTTTCCAGCCGGCGGTGAAATTCGAAATGAAACATGCTTTTCGAGGATCCGACAAAAATCCTTGAAAGCGTTTCTGTGCGGTTCACTGAAAGGGGCATCGGAAAGGCACATGTCGATCAGGTCGGGTCGATGGAAGGGGATGAATCGGTTGGCGCCGCTCAGGGGGGTCAGGCCTGTCTTACCAAGAGGGATCGGGATGCTGGCCGCCGGCATTCAGCCGTCGTAGGCCCATTTGACGTAGGCGGCCCCCCAGGTGAACCCCCCCCCGAAAGCGGCCAGCACCAGGTTGTCGCCCTTTTTGAACCTGGATTCAAAATCGTGGAGGCACAGGGGAATGGTGCCGTTGGTGGTATTGCCATACCGGTGAATATTGAGAAGGACCTTGTCCTCGTCGATTCCCATCCGGGACGCAGTGGCATCGATGATCCGCTTGTTTGCCTGGTGGGGGACCAGAAAGGCAACATCCTCGGGGGTCAACTGGTTGCGAACCATGATGCCGGCCGCCACGTCGGCCATGTTCTTGACGGCAAACTTGAAGACGGTGGAGCCTTCCTGGCGGACAAAATGCTCCCGTGCCTCGACGGTTTCGATGCTTGCGGGTCTGAGACTGCCCCCTGCTTTCATATACAAATAGGAAGCTCCGGAACCGTCGCTTTTAAGGATCGCATCCATCACCCCGACACCCTCCTCGGACGGTTCGAGCATGACGGCCCCGGCCCCGTCGCTGAAGAGAATGCAGGTGGTTCGATCCTGGTAGTCGACGATAGAGGACATTTTGTCGCCGCCGACCACCACCACCTTGGAGTAGTTGCCGCTTTCGATAAACTGGGCACCGGTGACCAGGGCGTAGAGAAATCCTGAGCAGGCGGCGCTCAGGTCATACCCGAAGGCATTTTTGGCTCCGATGGCATCGCAGATGAGGTTGGCCGTTGCGGGAAATGGCATATCCGGTGTGGCGGTGGCGCATATCATCAGTTCGATCTGATCTGCCGGCGTCCCGGTTTTTTGGAGGAGACCCTGAACCGCTTGGATGCCCATGAAGGAAGTGCCTTTCCCGTCGTCTTTGAGCACCCGCCGCTCTTTGATGCCTGTCCGGGTGGTAATCCACTCATCGCTGGTTTCCACCATGGTGGCGAGTTCATCGTTGGTCATGACATAGTCGGGAACGTAACCGTTCACGCCCGTTATGGCTGCCTTTAGTTTCCCCATCGATTAACCATCCTCAATGCCGTTGACTGCTGCCCTGCATACTAAACAATGAAACGCGCTTTATATATGGGAATTCGAAAGCAAAAGGCAAGAACAATTCCTAGCCTGGAGCACTCGTCGATAAGTCATCGGCGAGAGAGAACCCTGTTGCCGGGGTCAGGACTCTTTGACGGCTTTGACAAACAGATTCACCTGATGCTTCTCCGAGAGCACCTCGACAGCCCCCCCGCCAAAGGGGGTATCCCGGACAATATCTAGCAGCGCTTCCTCGCTGCGATGGATCAGCTCCCATTTCAACAAATGATCCATGAAGGCGCGGTGGGGATTCGCCGGACCGAAATTGCCGACGATGAGGGTTCCCCCGGGTTTGAGATGGGTGTAGCACTGACGGACGAGTGCCTTGAACAGAGAGGTGCCAAGGTAATCCGTCAGGCCTGCCGAATAAATGACATCCTGCAGACCGAAGTGGTGCTGGACCTTTCCTGCGGCCCATCGCACGATGTTTTCCCTCATGAACCGAACGGATGCACGGGAGTCGATCCGGTTGACATTGCTGGCGGCGTGCTGCAGGGCATCGGGATCGATGTCCACCAGGAGGGCTTCGATGGCATTGCCCGGCTCACAATGTGCCAGGAAATCGCAGAGTTCTCTCGCCGGACCGCAGGCCAGGCTCATGATCTGCATCGGTCCCGACGGGTCTCCTCTCCGATGGAAAATCCCTTCCAGAAGCTCAAATAGCAGACGGCGCCGGCCTCTTACGGCCTCGCTGGGAACCGTCCCCAACAGCCATTGATCGACCAAAAGGCCCAGCTTTCCGTCGCCGGCCGGCTGGTGATCGTAAATCATCTCCATCATTAGAAAGTCGCCCGCATACCCCTGGGGTTTGTAGTAGACCCGCTCGGCAAATCGGCTTCTCATCAAATAGGGGAAGGTCTCTTTGAAAATATACCCCCAGATGTAGGCGGCGGAGCTGGCGTCCATATCCCAATCCTGCATCTGCTGGAGTCGAGCGCTAAAATTGTCGAGCATTGAAAAGCACTGTTCGGAAACGTCCGCTGGAATCTCCCCGTCTCTATCCTCCTGAAGATTGTAGGAGATGTCGTAGAGATCGGCCTTAAGGCGTTCAACGAACCGATTCACGGTCCGCCAGTATGAAGAATGAAAGAATCGTGTGGGCAGAGGGGTCGAGATATCGAAGCTTTTGCGTCCGCGGGTAAGGGCTGCTGCATAGGCGGTAATGGGTTCCTGTTCTTCTAAAACGCCCCGGAACCGGGTGGAAATAATCCGGGTAATGACGCTCAGGAAATCACCATAGAGCGCGGCGTCTCCATTGCGGATGTTCTGGATGCTCTCCTCGCTGAAAACGAAGATATCGCTATCTTCCGTCGCTGTCACATCGCAGGTTCTCGGCTGTCGATCGAAAAAACCGATTTCGCCGAAAAAATTGCCGGCGCCAATGATGGCAATGACAATTTTAGTATCATCCACCGTATTCGAGATTTCAACCGTGCCACGCTGGATGTAGTAAAGGAGGTCGGGTCGATTGCCCTTGTCGATAAGGGGTTCGCCTTTTCGGCAGTCGACCGGTTTGGCATAATCGAGCACCCGTTGGATAACGGCTTCCTCCTGCACGATACCCTGTAATACGGACGTTGCCCTCTGAACCGGTGGCAGAGGTGGGTGAACGATTGGTTTTTCCATGGGACCTCCTTGGCAAGGGGCGCTCGATTCTTGGACGCCGGTCATCAGAGAATCTCTACAAAAATTCTCGGATGACTCGGGTTGTCGGAATGTAACGGCGTGAAGGCTCTCGGCGACTGTGGCCTCCTCAACCGCCGATGGTATCTTACAGATGGCAAAAGAAAGCACCCCGCTGGTTTGCATCGTTAAGCCGGTTAATGGTGTGAACCCTGCCAGAGAGGTTATCGGAAGCGGTTGTCGGAACGCTTGGTTCTGGCATGGTGAGCGGCCCCTGCCATCCATCCGATGGCGGCGCCGTCGCGGTGGTCAAAGTCAGGGACATAGGGTTTGATGTCGAGAAGGGGGGTACCGTCGACCACATCCACATCCTCTATGGTGATCCGGCTGCCCTTGATCTCCTTCAGCCGAACGATGGATAGGCCGATAGGATTAGGATGATTGGGAGATCGTGTGGAGAAAACGCCCCGGGGTATGCTGTCAAGAAAGGGCGTGACGCGCAGGCGGGACTCTCGGGTCAAATGGAAGTGGTACAAGAGAAAAAGATGTGAGAAGCCATCCAAATCCATCAATCCGTCTTCGAATTCGGTAAAAAGGTCGATACTCCCTGGGATGCCGCTGGCGCCGACGGCTTGAATCGGCATATTGTTCGGGTCCTGGAAAGGGCTGCGGATGATGCCGATGGGCCGAAACGATATCGTTTCCAAACCGTATCTCCTATGCCCCAAAAGACGGCTCTTCCGCATGGAATCTCGAGGGGGGTCAGCTTTCCGAATCGAGATGCTCCCTGAGCAGTTTTTCCGCAATGGCTTCAGCGTCGATGTGATACTGCCCAGCCTCGATGCGGCGCCGGATCTCCATGATCTTTTTTTCGTTACAGTCGGGAATGGCCCTAAGACGAGCCATCGCCTTGCGGATCAGCCGGATATCCCCAGACCGGTTCTCGGAATCGTCGGGTCCGTTTTTTCCATGGGGCTTCCGTCTTCGGGTCTGGAGGCGAACCACCTTCTTGTCGGATTCGCCGTCGACGGGTTTCATGGGGTTTCCCTTCGCCCTGTGGGGGAGATGATGATCGCCGATCGTACTCCCCTACAGGGACCGCTTCGGAGAGGTGCGCTGGTCGACCAAGTAAATGATAGACTTATAATACAAACCGCTGTGTTGAGACAACCCGATCTCGCATGTTCTGCTGTTGGAATAGCCGGCGATGCAGCGATCTCCCACCTCGGACTTGAGAGGGGAGAGCGCCGACCGGGTCAGTTCCGGGAAAGAGAATCCGCGATCGCCTGCAAAGCCGCAGCACCCCACCGAATCGGGGTAGATCACCTCCCGGGCGCATGCCTCGGCAACAGCCCTCCAGGCAGGCTCGATACCAAGCTTTCTTGAACTACAGGTCACATGCACCGCAATCGGATCAGTCCCTTTATCGAATTCGAGTCGGTCCATCAAAAACAGATGAATGAATTCGACGGGCTCGTAGAGCCTGAGTGCGGGGCTCAGGGTGCGCCGCATGCGCTCAAGGCACGGGCTTGTGTCGCAGAGAACCGGGTGGCGGCCGTTGGCGCTTGCCGTCAATAACGCCTCTTCCAGGGCCGACGAGAGCTGGTCTGCTTGCCGGGTGAACCCCTTGCTTTCAAAAGGGGTGCCGCAGCAAAGCGACGCCATGGACGCTGGGTAGACCACCGAGTAGCCCGCTTTCTTGAGCAAACCGACCGTCACCGACGGAAGAGAGCGTTGGTCCGGGTCTCCGGCCGCAGGCCCCATGGTCCGGTTAATGCAGCTGGGGAAGTAAACCACGGTCTCGGAGCGGGTCACGGCCCTGGTCAATCCGGTTCTCTCAGCATCCATCGGCATCCATCGGTTCCATAACGGCAACCGATTGCCGGATAGCTCTCGCGCAAGCCTGGCCAATCGGTCCATGGCCCGGGTGCCCAGTGTCCGATGGGCCTGGTGGGCCAGTTTCAGCAGAAGTCTGACGGCCGTGGTCACCGGACCAAGATTATCGGCGGTCAGGGTGGCGGCCGTCTGGAGCCGAGGGGCTGCTGCAGCGGCTTTTCTAAGCATCTTCGTGTGATCGCCCGTGTTGATGGCCACCGGACAACTTGTCGCGCACATGCCGTCCACCGCGCAGGTTTGATTTCCCTGGTAGAGATAGGCAGATTCCAGCCAATCCAGTCGCGAGTGGTCCCGGTCCTCCGCCCGCAACCGCGCCATTTCCCGCTGAACGACGATCCGTTGCCGGGGGGTCAGCGTCAATTCTCTCGATGGGCAGTTGACCTCGCAGAAACCGCATTCGATGCACTTATCGATCACCGGGTGGGCGATGGGAAGGGGCTTCAGATTATCGATATGGGCCGTCGGATTGTCGTTGAGGATGACCCCGGGATTCAGAATTCCGTCCGGATCGAAAATGTCCTTGATTTCCTGCATGAGTTGGTAGGCGTCTGCTCCCCATTCCATCTCGACGAACGGTGCCATGTTTCGGCCGGTACCGTGCTCCGCTTTGAGGGAGCCGTCGTATCGCCCGACCACCAGATCGCAGACATCGTCCATAAAGCCTTTGTATCGGTCGACTTCGAAGGAACGGCTAAAATCCTGGGTAAACACGAAATGGAGATTGCCTGCCAGGGCATGCCCGAAAATGATGGCCTCCGGGTAATCATGTCTTTGGAACAAGGCCTGAAGATCCAGGGTCGCCGGGGCCAGGCTTTCGATCGGAAACGCCACGTCCTCGATGATCACGGTGGTTCCCGGCCGGCGCATGGCGCCAACGGCGGGAAACAGTCCTTTTCTGACATTCCACAGTCGTTGATATTCGCTGACCTTGTCGGTGAAGTGAAACGGCAGTTCGGTTGCGGTGCATTCAAGGACGGTGTCGATGTCGTATGCGCCGCCTTCGACAAAGTGGACCGGCGTCTCCACCGGGATGCAGTCCAGGGCATCGGCAATGGCTTTCACCTGAAGGCGCAGGTCGGCGTCGGTTTCGGATCGGGTTTCCACAAGAAGTGCCGTGGCATCGCGGCTTAAGCCGCGAATGGAATCCGGCATGCCCGCTTGAGTCTCCACCGATGTCAACGCCGCCCGATCCATCACCTCGGCGGCGGCCACCGGCTGTCCCTGAAGAATCGCCGCGGCATTGCAGGCATCGTGGATGGAGGAGAAGGCAATGAGGGCGCTGGCCTTGTGGGAATGTTCAACAACCGTTTGAAAAGTGACCTCCGAGATAAAGCCCAGAGTCCCTTCGGAGCCGACCATCAAGTGGGTGATCATCTCGAAAGGATCCTGGAAATCAACCAGGGCGTTAAGGCTGTAGCCGGTGGTGTTCTTGATACGGAATTTTTGTCGAATTCGCTTCGCAAGGGCCGGCGCGTCTTGTACCCGTTTTGCCAGTGTCGACAAGCGATGGAGGAACCGTCTGTGGCTGCTGGCGAACCGTCGGCGGCTTTCGGCGTCTCCGGTATCCAGAACGGTGCCATCGGCAAGCACAACCCGGATGCTGTCGATGGTTTGATAGGAATTTTGCGCCGTGCCGCAGCACATCCCGCTGGCATTGTTGGCTACGATGCCGCCGATCATTGCAGAGTTGATGGATGCGGGGTCCGGTCCGATTTTCCTGCCGAAGGGCTCAAGGATCCGGTTGACTTGGGCACCGATGAGGCCGGGTTGGACACGAATGCGATCGCCGCCGTCGAGGACCCGGTGCCCACGCCACCCGGTACCGGCCACCATCAGCACGGAATCGCTGATTGCCTGGCCCGACAAACTGGTGCCGGCGGCGCGGAAGGTGACCGGTATTTTCTGACGTCCTGCCAGTTGGAGCAGTTGAACCACTTCCGATTCGTTGCGGGTTTTGACGACTATCTTGGGAAGAAGCCGATAAAAGCTGGCGTCGGTGCCGTGGGCCAGCATGCTAAGGGGATCTGTCATCAATCGGGATGCTGGCACCGACGATTTCAACTCCTCGAGAAACGAAAGATGCGGATCGTGAGCCATTAGGGGACATCCTGCCTGTGGGGGTGAAATGCCGAATAGCAACAAGATAAGGTGCGGTGAAATGGAAAGATAC
>JASFIA010000111.1:0-7064 GCA_050122915.1 Desulfobacterales bacterium
GGAAGGATCGCTTGTCATCGTCATCTGATGCACCGGTGTGTCGGTTTCAATTCAGGGTCGTCTCTTGTGGGGGGCCGATGTGGAAGGGCAGGTAGATTCGAAAAACGGATCCCTTCCCTGGGGTCGAATCGACGCTCATTTTCCCATTGTGGTTGTTGGTCACGATAAAATAGGAGACGGACAGACCCAGTCCCGTTCCTACCCCGACGTCCTTGGTGGTGAAAAAGGGTTCGAAAGCCCTTTTGCGGGTCTTTTCGTCCATGCCGGGGCCGTTGTCTTCCACATCGATGCGAACCATGGTGTTTTCTCTGCGTACGCGAAGGGTAATCCTCGGTTCCTTCGGAGGGACGTCCGAAAACCGAATGGCCTGAGCCGCGTTCCGGACCAGGTTGAGAAGCACCTGTTCCATCTCGGTCGGTACGATCGGCACGGGGGGCAGTCCGGGTTCGAAATCCCGCTCGATCCGAAACTTCCGGAAATCGTACTTTTTCTTGAGGTCGTAGTCGTGGGCGGCCAAATCGATCGTACTGTCGACGACGTTTTCAATCTGAGCCGGCTCCAGCCTCGATTCGCTCCGGCGGCTGAAATAGAGCATGTTGGCGACAGTCTTTGAGGCCCGCTCTCCGGAGGCGCGAATGTCTTCGATAAACTTCAGCACCTGGCGCTGCTCGAGATAACCCTTGAGCCGGTCGAGTTCAACCCCACTGTCTCGGGCCACCTGAATGTTCTTTTTCAGCGCCGGGTCGATGCGCCTCAAGATGTTCTGGGTGCTCTGGAGGATGCCGCTCAGGGGGTTGTTGATCTCATGGGCCATGCCGGCGGCAAGACCCCCGACGGAGAGCATCTTCTCGGTTTGCACCATCATGTCCTCCATCCGGACCCGCTGAGTGACGTCGTCGACTCGGATCACCGCGCCCTCGAGAATCTCGGAATAGAGGGGATAGATCATAATATCGAGAAACCGGATCTCATCGTCCTGTTCGAGTTCCACTTTTTCAAGTTTGCGAACGGTACGATCCTCGATGGCTTGACGGATCATGGTCATTCGTTTGCTCAAAAACGGAAAGGCCTCCTCGAGGGGGCGCCCCAGCAGACTGCCTTCTGCGGATTTTTCAGCCTCCCGGTTGAGGAGTCGGATCGATCCCGAGCGATCGACCCCGGCCAGACTCGACGGCATGGAGTCGATAATGCTTCTCAGGTAAAGCCGCATGCGGGTGGTCTCCTGCTCGGCCAGTCGGGCGGCGGTAATATCATTGCCGATGCACAGGCACTCCACGATGCGTCCGTCCCGGTCCCTGATGGCCCGGTTGGTCCATGATATCCAGGCCCGCTCCCCGTTGCGATGGCGCGCCTCGCATTCGAAGGTGGGGAAGGCTTCCGGATTGGTTCGGATATCCTGGAGGATCAAGGAAAGGTCTTTTCCCCAGGCGTCCGTTTCCGGTATGACGGTGCCCAGCATGTTACGGCCCAAAATGGCATTCTCGGGATAGTCGAAAAAGGATTGGGCGAATTCGTTGAAGAAGGTAATCTCTCCCTGGGGGTTCATCCTGAGGATGATGCTGTTGGCGTTCTCCACTAGTTCCCGGTATTTGGCCTCGCTCTTGCGGATGGCCGCTTCGGCCTTTTTCCGTTCGGAGATTTCCCGGTTGAGAGAGTCGCTGGAAGACTCCAGGCGATCCATGAACTGATTGAAATACCTGGCGAGCTGGCCCACTTCGTCATTGGACCGGGGGGTCATCCGAACCCGGGCGTTTCCGGCCGCGCCGGTTGAAAAGTGCTGCATGAGCTCCCGGATGGGGACGGTAATGGATGAACTGAGCCGGAAGGTGATCGGCAGGGCCATGAGAAAGGATGCCAGGACAGTCGCCAGCAGCATCATTCGCACAATGTTGAGAGGGGCGTAAAACTCTTCGATATAACTCGAAGAGGCGATGATCCATTGGTATTCGGGAATATGATGGAAGATCACCAGCTTCTCCCGTGCCCTCGATTCCCCGGGGTTGACCCAGCTGTAAGTGATTTTCCCGTTTCGCCGTTCGCAGATCTCCTGGACGAAGGCCTTGCCGTCACGGTCCGTGGCATGCAGGTAGTTGCCGCTGACCCTGGGATGGACCACCATATTGCCATGCTCGTCCATGATATAGGAATAGCCCGTTTTCCCGAACTGGAGCGAGAGGATGCTGTCCCGGAAATCATCGGGATCCACCAGTTCCCGGAATTCCTCACGATAGGAAGACACCGATATGATCCAGTCCCATGGCTCAAAATAGGTCATGTAGAGGGCTTTGGGTCGGTCCCGGATCTCCCCGGGATTTTTCCAGTCATACTCCAGGTACCCCCGTTTGCGGGCGGTTTGTTCCTGGATGAACCCGTTGTCGGACAGGTCTTCCCCGAGCAGAGCGGCTTTGGGATGGATCTGGATGACCCCCGAGGAATCGATGCAGTAGATATAGCCCGTGGTGCCGATGGATTGGCTGAGGAAAATGTCCCTGACCCGCTCCTGGGCCTCTGCCTTGCCCAGGCGGCCTTCCTGGACCTGCCGATGGAAGTAGCTGGTGATTTCAAGGTTTTTTTCGGCCACCGCCCGGAGGTGATTTTTGATGGACGTGGCTGCGGAGGTGCGGACCATGTTGAGGATGCCCGCCGTGGAGTTTTTCAGTTCGTTTTCAATGTTGTTCCGGATCGTATGGCGAACGAAGGCGTAGATGGTTAGGCTGCCCAGCGACAGGCAGAGAATGAAAACGGCCGAATAGGCCAGAAGCAGTTTATAGCGGATCTTGAGATCCCGGAAACGGCGGGTCAGACCCATGCCGGTCCCCCTTTAGTGGCGACGGTCCGCCCTTAGAAGATTACCGGGCCCTCTCCATGGCGCGTTTGAAGCCGGGCATGGCGCCGGAGATCACATGATCGTCTACGCAAAAGGCGATTCGGAAATAGCCGGGGCCGTTGAATCCGCTGCCCGGCACCACCAGGATTCGCTCTTCCTGGAGAATGCTCACGAAGGCGACGTCATCGGCCATGGGAGAACGGGGAAACAGGTAGAAGGTGCCCCGCGGGGTGATGAAGTCATAGCCGATGTCGGAAAGCCCCTGGCAGAGAAGATCCCGCTTTCGGGCATAGTGGGAAATATCGACGCTGGTGCCCTGAATGCAGGCCACGATCCGTTGCATCAGTGCGGGTGCGTTGACAAAGCCCAATATGCGATTGGCAAGGGCCAGGCCGTCCATGACGATTTTGGCGTGGGTGGCCTTCGGGTTGAGGGCTGCAAACCCGATGCGTTCTCCGGGTATGGAGATGTCCTTGGAGTAGGACGTGGCGAGAATGCTGTCGGGATAGCAGGAGAAAATGCTGGGAACCGTGTGACCGTCAAAGATGATTTTACGATAGGGCTCGTCTGAGATCAGGTAGAGGGTTCGGCCGAGTTGCTTGGACTTGCTGGCCAGGAGTTCTCCAAGCCTCTCTAAGCTTTCGGCGCTGTAAATCTGGCCCGTCGGGTTGTTCGGAGAGTTGATCAGGATCACTTTTGTTTTTGGCGTGACGGCATCGCCGATGGCGTCCAGATCCAGGGTGAAGTCCGATCGTGTGGGGACGGTTTTGAGCACGCCGCCATGGTTGTCGGCGTAGAATCCGTACTCCACGAAGCAGGGAATGGGGGTGATGACCTCGTCTCCCGGATCCAGGAGGGTCTTCATCGCGATGTTTAGGGCTCCCGATGCCCCGCAGGTCATGATGACATCGTTTTCGGTAACCGCGACCCCCTGCTCCTGGGTGAGGTATTCCGCCACCGCCCGTCTGACGAAGGGGTAGCCCGTATTGGGCATGTAGCCGTGGTCGCCCTCGCAGGTGCAGGTGGCTTCGGTCAAGGCCTGGTCAAAGCATTCCGGCGCCCTCAGATTGGGGTTGCCCAAACTGAAGTCGAAAACGTTGTCTTCCCCGAACTGGGCCTTGAGTTTGGCGCCCTCCTCGAACATTTTCCGGATCCAGGAAGAGCGGTTCAGGATGGATTCGATTTTCTCGGCAACAGTCATACAGGATTCATTTCCTTTTAGTGGGCGCGCGCCCGAGCCGTGGCGGCTTCGTCAGCGCCCGCAGAGGATCAGGCCACACCCTCCACGGAAGCCACCCCGGGCACTTCCCGTTTCAGCAGCTTTTCGATGCCATTTTTCAGGGTCATCTGTGACATGGGGCAGCCCGAACAGGCCCCTTTGAGCCGGACCTTCACCACACCGTCTTCGATGCCCACAAGTTCGACGTCTCCTCCGTCTGCTTGGAGGGCGGGGCGGATTTTATCCAGGACCGCTTCCACCTGTTCTCTCATGGCGTCGTCCTTTCCGGGGCATTCGGTTTCTCCACCGACCCCCGCTTCTGGTAAAACGCGGCTTTGAATGCGTCGAAACTGTCCGCCACAATAGCTTCTCTCATCTGGCGAACCAATTCAAGATAATAATGGAGATTGTGCAGCGTGTTCAAGCGGTAGGCCAAGAGCTCCCGGGCCTGGTACAAATGCCTGAGGTAGGCTCTGGAGTAAAGCCTGCAGGTGTAGCAGGAGCAGCCGTCGTCCACTGGCGACGGATCGTTGCGGAACCGGGCGTTGGCGATGTTCAGGGTGCCCCTGTGGGTGAAGAGCTGCCCGTTCCGGGCGTTCCGGGTCGGCAGCACGCAATCGAACATGTCCGCTCCCAGAGCGACGAGTTCCACGAGGTTTTCAGGGGTACCGACCCCCATGATGTAGCGGGGGCGGTTTTCAGGCAGACAGGGCAGGCTGGCATCAGCCGTGTCGAGCATGATGTCGGCCGGTTCCCCGACGCTGAGCCCTCCCAGGGCGTAGCCTGGGAAATCCATTTCGACCAGAGCGTGGGCCGCCTCTCTTCTCAGATCCTTGAACATGCCCCCCTGGACGATACCGAATAGCGCCGATTCGGGTCGGGCCTCCGCTTTCCACGCGCAATGGCAGCGCTTGGCCCACCGAGTGGTCAGGGACAGGGCCGCTGCGGCCTGATCCCGGGTGGCGGGATAGGAGATGCACTGATCAAGGCACATCATGATCGTGCTGTCGAGGTCGATCTGGATGCTCACGGCCTTTTCGGGGGTCAGCACATGGGGCGACCCATCGATGTGGGAACGGAATCGGACCCCTTCCTCGGAGCATCGCTGGAGGCCGGCCAGGGAGAAGACCTGAAAGCCGCCGCTGTCCGTCAAAATAGGGCCGCTCCAATTCATGAATCGATGCAGTCCCCCGAAGGTGCGGATGACATCGCATCCGGGCCGAAGATATAGATGGTAGGTGTTGCCGAGAATGATCTGCGCGCCGACAGACCGAAGCTCCTCCGGTGATACGGATTTGACCGTTCCCAGGGTCCCCACCGGCATAAATATCGGGGTCTCGACCGGCCCGCGGGCCGTTCGGACCACACCGGCTCTGGCACGGCCGGATCTGGCAGCGATCTGGAATGAGAACGGAGGCATTGGTGGCTTGATATCCATGGCTTATCGAATCAGCATGGCATCACCGTAGCTGTAGAACCGGTAGCCATGGCGGACGGCTTCGGTGTAGGCATCGCGGATCAGCCGGTTCCCTGCAAACGCCGACACCAGCATCAGAAGGGTTGATTTTGGAAGATGAAAGTTGGTGACCATGGCCCCAACCGAACGAAACCGATATCCCGGGTAGATGAAAAGGTCGTTCTTCCCCCCCCCCGGGCGGACGTGGCCGTCGGGTTTGGAAGCGAATTCAATGGTTCTGACACTGGTGGTGCCCACGGCGACGATCCGCCGCCCCTTTTGTCGGGCCCGGTTGATGGCCTCGGCGCTTTCGGCGGTGAGGTCGTATCCTTCGGTGTGCATCCGGTGGTCTCTGATGTCGTCCACCCGCACCGGAAGAAATGTACCATACCCCACATGAAGGGTGATGGGGATGATGTCGACGCCGGAGGACCGCAGCCGATCGAGCAGGGCATCGGTAAAGTGGAGTCCTGCAGTGGGGGCGGCCACGGCGCCTTTTACACGGGCATAAACGGTCTGATAGGAACGACTGTCCTTTTCGGAATCGGCATCCCCTTTTTCCCGGCGGATGTAAGGAGGAAGGGGCGGTAGACCCGCTTTTTCGATAGCGGCCGCCACATCCGAGGGACCGGAAAAGCGAATGGTCTGGATCCCCTCCCGACGTTCCGTCACCACCCCAACCAGCCCCCCGTCGAAAAGCAGGCGGGAGCCGACCTTTGGGGCTTTTGAGGCCCGGATCAGGCACGGGCTGACGAACCCCCTTCCGTTCTTGACTCCGGCGCTGGCTTGGGCAAAGTCCAACACCAGCACCTCGACCCGTCCCCCGGTCTCTTTGCGGCCGAGAAGGCGGCCGGCCACCACTCGGGTATCATTGAGAACCAGCGCATCCCCGGGGTCCAGAAGGTCGGGAAGGTCATCGAAACGCTGGTGGCCGATGCTGGCGGTGCGGCGATCGACCACCATGAGCCGTGACCGATCCCTTTCAGGTGCGGGATGCTGGGCAATGAGGTGGTCGGGCAGATGATAATCGTAGTCTGACAAAGCGTACATGACGGTTCAGCGGCTGCCGGCATAGACAAGACCGAGTCCAAGGAGCATGACCCCCAAAGCCACCCGCCTCAGGGAGGCGTCAGGGACTTCGATTATCTGCCGGATCCATTGTTTCATCTTGTCCGGGATGGCGAAATAGGGCAGCCCTTCGACAATCATCACCATTCCGATGACACTCAAAAAATAGTCCACCGTCTCCTCCATCCCGCACCACGAGTTGAAACCAATTCTTATACTCCTGTCAGCCGCCCTTTGTCAAAGACGCCTTCCCCGCCACTTCTGCCTTGTCTCCAGGAAGGGGTTGGGGTACCGTGACATCTCCGGCCCTTTGGGGGCGGTGATGCCGATCGTCGGTCATTTTTTGGCCGGAGACGCCAATTCACGGAGATGCTCATCGTGGGACCTCATCCGTCATCGTCAGACAACCCGCTTTTGGAGGCCGTCGGCCGAAAACTCAACCGCTGGCAGGTTCGCTCCTGTGAGGACGCAGCGGTGTTTCTGGCCAAGAAAGC
>JASFIA010000112.1:0-7008 GCA_050122915.1 Desulfobacterales bacterium
TGAAGGGGGACGCGACCAAATTCAGCGAGACTGGATATGTCGGAGGCGATGTCGAAGACTTGGTTCGGGATCTCGTGCGAGAGGCCGGCGACGACATCCAACTGGCTCAGTATGGCATCATCTATATTGATGAAATCGATAAGATCGCCGCTTCCCGGAATCTTGTGGGTGCCGACGTTTCCCGGGCCGGCGTTCAGCGGGCGCTGCTGAAACCCATGGAGGAAACGGATGTGGATCTCAAGGTGCCCCACGATCCCATCTCGATGCTCCAAGAAATAGAGCAGTTTCGAAAAACCGGCAAGAAAGAGCGTCGTGTGGTTAACACCGGCAACATCCTTTTCATCATGAGCGGAGCGTTTAACGGACTCTCCGACATCGTCCGAAAACGGGTGGCCAAGCAAGAGATCGGATTCGGAGCTACCATACGCAACCAGGACGAAGATGCCGACATGCTGGCCAACACCAAATCCGAGGACCTCATTGCGTTTGGATTCGAATCCGAATTCGTAGGAAGGCTTCCCGTCAGGGCCGTATTGGATCCCCTGACCGAATACGATCTCTTTGAAATCCTGAAAAACCCGAACAACCCCATCATTCTCGGAAAACGGTTGGACTTCGCTGCATACGGTATCGACATCAAGTTCGATGAAGAGGCCTTAAGACGTCTTGCCAGGGACGCGTTCGTTGAGAATACGGGGGCTCGCGGACTCGTCAGTGCTGTTGAAAACGCCCTCATTGTATTCGAAAAAAGTCTTCCGTCCCGTCAAATCAACCGCTTTCCAGTTACCCGGGAAGTGATCGAAAAACCAGAACAGGCGCTGGAAAGCCTGTTTACCGAAGTTGGAAGCCAACAAGCGGATGAAGACTTCGAGAGCATGATCAGATGGGAGATGAACGCCATCCGGGCGTATTTGACCGAAAACCAGTCGATTTTGACAGACAGGTACAGACTGAAAATGACGCCCTCGAAGATGGACAACGTCGCTGTCTGTTACAGCCGAAACGTCATGGATATCGGAAGGGCACTGGATCGAATCAGGGCATTATACGACGACATCAAAGCCATCGAACTCGATTTTTACAAACGTCACGACATCAACGTCATATTGGAAGAGGATGCTATTGACTTCGTCATCGGCCAGCTTGTAAGGTCCGAGACCACTCTTGATCAATTGACCCTTCAGCTAACAGAGCACTTCGAATTGGGCCTGAAGCTGGCCATGGAGAAAACTGCCAGGAACCGGTTTTTCCTGAACCGCTGGGCCTTGGAAAATCCAGAAGATTACATGCGCAATCTGTTCAAACAAACCCCTAGCCCCAACGCTGCATCCGAAACAGAAAGGCTTGACCCCACATGATCGGTATCTCCAAACTCTACTGCGGAACCGTCGAGCCCTCAGACGCGCTTCGGTACGGACGACACTCCGGGAAACTGCCCTCCCACCTGCTTCAGTTTTCGGAAGACAAAAAACCCGTCGTGGTTTGGAACATGACCCAGCAGTGCAATCTTAAATGTGTTCACTGCTATGCTCATGCGAAAAATAAAACCTTTGAAAACGAGTTGACGACCGAGGAGGGGAAGTCCCTCATCGACGATCTGTCCGCCTTCGGCTCCCCGGTAATGTTATTCTCCGGCGGCGAACCGCTGATGAGGCCCGACCTACCGGAGCTTGCCGACTACGCCGTCAAGAAAGGCATGCGGGCCGTCATCTCCACCAACGGCACCCTCATCACCCGAGAAGCGGCTAAAACCTTGAAAGAAATCGGCCTGTCCTACGTGGGTATTAGCTTGGACGGTATGGAAGAAATCCACGATCGCTTCAGAGCGGTGAAAGGGTGCTACAAAGATGCGCTGCAGGGCATCCGTCATACCCAGGAAGCCGGTATCAAGGTGGGTCTGAGATTCACCATCAACAAACACAACGTCGGTGACATACCGGCGGTATTTGATTTGATGGAGGAAATGGACATTCCCCGGGTATGCTTTTACCACTTGGTGTATGCGGGCCGAGGCTCCAACTTGGTTAAGGAAGATCTGACCCACGAGGAGACCCGACAGGCGGTAGACCTCATCATCGACCGGACCAAGGACCTACACGACCGAGGCAAGCCCAAAGAGGTATTGACCGTGGACAACCATGCGGACGGCCCTTTTGTTTACCTTCGTCTAAAGGAAGAAGATCCCCAGCGGGCTGAAGAGGTGTTGGAGCTGCTCCAGATGAACGAAGGCAACAACTCCGGCAGAGGTATCGGCTGTGTCAGCTGGGATGGAGAGGTTTATGCCGACCAGTTCTGGCGCCACCACAGCTTCGGCAATGTCAGAAACCGCCCCTTCTCCGACATTTGGTCCCATCCCGACGACCCCCTTCTGGAAAAGCTCAAAAACAAGAAAGCCCATGTAAAAGGCCGGTGTGCCTCATGCCGCTGGTTGAATATCTGCGGCGGCAACTTTCGCGTCAGAGCGGAAGCCTTCTACGGCGACGTGTGGGCACAGGATCCGGCCTGCTATCTGACAGACAAGGAAATCAGCGAAAGCATCTAACCCTGCCGGATTCGGGTTGGAGTGAACCCGGCCAACCCACCAACTCTCATATAGCGAAAGCGCATCCCATGATATTCCCAGATTACCGCCCCCGGCGCATGCGCCGAAGCGAAGCCATCCGACGCCTGGTCCGCGAAACACGCCTGTCGGTCGACGACCTCATTCTGCCCCTATTCGCGGTCGAGGGAAAGGATGTGGCCAATCCAATCGCTTCCATGCCCGGTCAGTACCAGCTCTCCGTGGATCGATTGGTCGAAACCGCAGGCAAGGCGGCCGACGCCGGGATTCAAGGAGTGATTCTTTTCGGGGTGCCTGGGAAAAAAGACCCTTTGGCCACCTCCGCTTACGCAAAGGACGGCATCGTTCAGAAAGCGACTGCGGCCGTAAAAGCCGCCTATCCTGACCTTTTGGTCATAACGGATGTGTGTCTGTGCCAATACACTGACCACGGTCACTGCGGGGTGGTGGAAGCGGGCATCATCAATAACGACGATTCGTTGGATCTTCTGGCGAGAACCGCCGTTTCCCACGCCCAAGCAGGCGCCGATATGGTCGCCCCATCGGATATGATGGACGGACGGGTTGCAGAGATTCGGGCAGCCCTCGACGACAACCAGTTTTCTGACGTCCCCATCATGGCCTATTCTGCCAAGTACTGCTCTTCCTTCTATGGTCCCTTCAGGGAGGCCGCCCACTCGGCGCCTCAATTCGGTGACCGACGAACCTATCAGATGGATCCTGCCAACAGCCTGGAGGCCATCCGGGAGGTGTCCATGGACATCGAGGAAGGAGCCGACATCATCATGGTCAAACCGGCGCTGGCGTATCTGGACATCATCTGTCGGGTAAGAGAGGAGATCGACCTGCCCGTTGCCGCCTATAGTGTCAGCGGCGAATACTCCCTCGTTAAAGCAGCCGAGCAGATGGGATGGATCGATGGCCAGAAAGTCATGATGGAAACACTGACGGCCATCAAACGGGCCGGTGCGGACATGATCCTCACCTACTTTGCCGTTGACGCTGCAACGATCCTGACGCGATAACCCATACCGGACGGCGGGCATTCGGTTGCCTTCCGCCGTCCGCCACCCATAAAAGGATCACCGATGACACCACATGCCACCGCCCATGGTCACTCCGGCGGCCATTCTGCGGACGCAGGGCCAAAAGATGCCAGAGAGACCACCCTGAGGCTGGTCGCCTGGGAAACCACCCGCAACTGCAATCTGTCTTGCAAGCACTGCCGTGCATCGGCCGACAATGGCCCATTCGAAGGGGAACTCGGCACCGAGGCCGCCTTTCGCCTTCTCGATGAAATAGCTGACGTCGGCAAGCCCATTGTCATCCTCACCGGGGGGGAGCCCCTGTTGAGAGAAGACATTTTTGATATCGCTGGATACGGCACCCAGCTTGGGCTTCGAATGGTCATGGCTCCCAACGGAACCCTCATTACCAAGGAGCATGCCCGCAGAATGGTTGCATCCGGCATCCAGCGGATCAGCGTCAGCCTTGACGGCGCGACCCGGGAGACCCATGACCGGTTCCGAGGGGTGGAGGGCGCTTACGACGGCGCGCTGCGGGGTATTCAACTGGCCAAGGAAGCCGGCATAGAATTTCAAATCAACACCACCATCTCCAAAATCAATCTCAAGGAGATTCCTAAGATCCAGGAGTTGGCCATCCACCTGGGGGCGGTGGCCCATCACATTTTCCTGCTGGTTCCCACGGGCAGAGGCAAGTATCTGATCGATAAGGAAATCGACGCTAAGGAATACGAGGAGACTCTCAATTGGTTCTATGATCAGAGAGAGAAGTCTCCCCTCCAGTTGAAGGCAACCTGCGCCCCCCATTATTACCGCATCCTTCGCCAGCGAGCCCGCGAGGAAGGCCGCAGTGTCAGTTTTGAATCCCATGGACTCGATGCCGTCACTCGAGGGTGCCTCGGGGGGGTCGGTTTCTGTTTCATCAGCCACCGCGGAATTGTTCAGCCATGCGGTTTCCTGCAAGTCAACAGCGGAGATGTGACCCAGGAATCCTTTGCGGATATCTGGAGAGGATCCAAGGTGTTTACTTCCCTTCGGCAATACGACAACCTCAAAGGAAAATGCGGAGAATGCGAGTACCGACGGGTATGCGGCGGTTGTCGGGCAAGGGCCTACGAAGCCGGCGGCGACTATATGGACGAAGAGCCCCTCTGCAGCTTTGAGCCGACCATCAAACGCCAATCAAAGGAAAGGCCGTCATGAAAATCGAAGACCTCATGGTGAAGAATCCGATTACCGTAAGGGAGCAAACCTCTATACGGGAGGCCATCGACGTCATGAAGTCCAATTCCATCCGCCATCTTCCGGTAGTAAAGGCAGACCGGACGCTGGTGGGTTTCCTGACCCTGTCGGACCTCAAGCAAGGGCTGATTCCCTCCATGGTGGCCGATCTGTCTTTGTCGGACCTGATGATTCGCAAACCGGTGACGGTTGGGCCGGACACCGACGTGGAAATCGCTGCGCAACTCATTTACAAGCGAAAAATCGGGGGGCTTCCCGTCGTAGAAAAGGGCAATTTGGTTGGAATCATCACGGTAACCGACATCCTCGGGGCGTTCATCAACATGATGGGAATCCTCTCCGCCAGTTCCAGGCTCGATGCAGCCATCGACGACAAACCCGGTGCCCTGAAAAAGGCTATTCAGATCATTCACGACAACGGCGGGGATATCATCAACGTCGCGATGGCGAGAAAATCAGGCAGAATGCGCACCTACTACTTCCGTCTGACCGAGTGCGACACGGCCCCCATCTGCGACGCCCTGAAGAAGGAGGGTGTCGTGGTATTCAATGCACCGGAATAGGGACGTTCAAACCGAGTAATAGGACCGATACCACTCCACAAACCTGGAAATCCCCTCCTCGAGGGGGGTATCCGGGGCAAATCCCACATCCCGCGTCAGATCTTCTATGTCCGCATAGGTGGCCGGAACGTCACCCGGCTGCATGTCCAAATAGTCCTTTTTTGCCTCTTTTCCTAATGCGGCTTCGATAATCCGGATAAATTCAAGAAGCTCGACGGGCTGGTGGTTTCCGATATTGTAGATTCGATAGGAAGTGTAAGAGGAGCCCGGATCCGGGCACCGGCCGGACCAATCCGGGTTGGGCGCCGGCGTTCGGCTCATGGTTCTCACGACCCCCTCGACGATGTCGTCGATGTAGGTGAAGTCCCTCTGCATCCTGCCATGGTTGAAAACCTGAATCGGTTTGTCCTCAAGGATCGCTTTGACAAACAGAAAAAGCGCCATGTCCGGCCGACCCCATGGTCCGTAGACGGTAAAGAATCGGAGTCCCGTGCAGTTCATTCCGTAAAGGTGGCTGTAAGTGTGGGCCATCAGCTCGTTGGATTTCTTAGATGCGGCATACAGTGACACCGGATGGTCTACGTTGTGGTGGACTGAAAAGGGCATGAGGGTGTTGGCACCGTAGACGGAGCTGGAGGAGGCGAATACCAGATGCCGGGCCTCGTAGTGGCGGCAGCATTCTAAAAGGTTTACAAATCCGACAATGTTGGAGTCCACATAGGCATGGGGGTTGGTAAGAGAGTATCGGACACCGGCCTGGGCGGCCAGGTTGACCACCGCATCAAACGGGTCGGTTTTGAAAACGGTTTTCAGAGCGTTGAGATCGGCCAGATCTTTTCTGACCAGTGAGAACTGATCAAATTCCATAAGCTGTTTCAGGCGATCTTCCTTAATTCCGACGTCATAATAGTCGTTGACGTTGTCATAACCGACCACGATGACACCCTCCCGAAGCATTCGAAGGGCCAGATGATATCCAATGAAACCGGCTGCGCCGGTTATGAGAATACGGTCAAATGAGTGGGGCATTGGTTTTGGCTCCTGTTCTTGTTGCCGATGGATAGCCGGGTGGAGGCGGGTTGGAAAAACGCGACATCAAGCCCCCGCATTGGACCTAAACCAGTCATAGGTCCGTTTCAGTCCGGTCTCGAAGGCTACCGCGGGTTCAAAACCCAAATCGTCCCGGGCTCGAGAGGCATCGGCGACCGAGTGTCGGATGTCGCCTTCCCTGGCCGGCATGTAAGAGGCCGACACGTTGAGCGCTGCAAGAGCGGCCACCCGACGCCACAGGTTGTTTACAGTGATCGAACCGCCGCAGCCGATGTTATAAGTCTTGCCGGGAGATCCGGAAGCGACGGCGGCAGCCAAATTGGCACCAACCACATCATCAACGAAAATAAAATCCCGGCTCTGTTCTCCGTCTCCGAAAATAACCGGTGCCTTCCCTTTCGTCGCCCGCTCCATGAAAATGGAAATCACTCCTGAATAAGGGGAGGAGGGATCCTGCCGAGGTCCGAACACATTGAAATACCTGAGGCACACGGTTTCGAAACCGTAAAGGCGGTGATATAGGTCGGCGTAATTCTCGTTGACCAGTTTTTGGAGGGCATAGGGGCTC
>JASFIA010000113.1:0-7003 GCA_050122915.1 Desulfobacterales bacterium
CGGCCGTCGCCGTCCGACGTTCCGGTGCTGAAGCTCAACGCTACCCGAAAGTTCTACACCGGACTCTACCCTTACTCCATCCTGACCTCGGTGTTCACGCCGGTGGATGCGCCGGACGGCCTGCCCCTCAAGCTCAGTACATCGGTTCAGGAGTGGTGCGGGCACGTGTATCAGCAGCTCAATCTCCAATCGGACGGCTACCGGCTGCAATCCCATTCCTACTTCGAAGGGGAGGGTGACCAGGACGCCCTCCTGGGCCGTCACATGCCGGAAGACGGCCTCTTGAACCAAATTCGGACAGCGCCGGAAGACCTTCCGTTGGGATCGGTGCGCCTGATACCATCGGCCGTCTACAACCGCTTTGTCCACAGGGAACCCCGGCCGGCCGATGCCGTCGGAAGCGTTAAGACCGACATTGGAAAGAGCCTGGAAGGCCGCACTCTCCTTCGTTACGATCTGGCCTACCAGAGCGGTCGCCGACTGGTCATCGCTTTCGAAGAGGCGTTTCCTCATCGGATCCAGTGGTGGGAGGAATCCTACCCGGACCGGGATGGACAGATAGTGACCACCCGGGCCGTTAGGACCCACACCCTCATGGTCGACTACTGGAACCGGCACGATCCGGCCGACCGAGGTCTTCTAAAGCAGCTTGGCCTCGACGCACGGCCTTGACGCCTTTCGCCGAAAGGGCAACGGTCCTGTCGGAAAACGGACGGTATCCGGAAACGACACCCCAGACAGTCATAAAGGCGCTTACTCTGTCAGGAAATCCGATGAGCAAGCGACAGAACTATCGATTGAGATAACCGCAGACCGCATCGCCGGACCGGACGACCAGGACCGTGGCCCGACGTCCTTACTCCCGTTCCAGGCCGGCCAACCCCGCACACCGAGGCCCGGATGAATGGATCCTTAAAAGAACTCGTCACCTCGCTACCGGCCAAGCTTTCCCGCCGCATTGCCTTCTGGGTGTTTTTCAGCGTCATCGTCATCGAGTTCATCATCTTTATTCCGTCACTTCACAACAGGGAGCAAGAACTTCTCGATCAGATTCGAGAGATCTCCACCGCGAAGGTTGGGGTGACCATGCAGGTCGTCGACAAGGAGATTCCCGATGACATGTACTTCAAAAAGGTTCGCATGCTCCTGGCCCATCCCCTGGTGGTCGGGCTTGCCCTCTATCGAAAAGACGGTACCTCCGTGGGTCTGCTGGGGGAACCACCCGAGTTGGGATTTGAGGATGTGGCCGGCTCCCAAAGTGTGGAGTATTACAACCGTAAAGATGATCGTTTCGAAATATCCTATATGGGCGGCTGGCAGCGGTCAGACAACATCCTCATCATTCGCCATGACGCCACATCGCTAAAAAAGGAGCGACTTGCATTTATTCTCAGAATATCAGGCCTGGTCGTGATCATTTCCATTTTCGTGACCTTGGGGGCCCTTGCCGCCCTGGGGCCCATCGTTGTGCTGCCGATCCTAAGACTGAGAAAGGACCTGGTGGCCGCCGGCGATGCGGTCAGCCGGGATGCGGAGCCGCCGGAGTTCTTGTCAGAGGCCAATGAGCGCCAGGATGAACTGGGAGACGTGATCGGCGCCTTCCGAAAGATGTTTCGCCAGATTTCCGACGCCATCACCCGCCGAAAGTCTGCCGAGGCCGCCCTGAAGGAAAGCCTGAATCAGGTCGAGACGATCTCCAAAACCCTCAACAATGAGCTGGAGAAGGGCCGGGAGATGCAGAAGAACTTTCTTCCAAGGGACCTGATTCAGCCCATGGGTTGGGAGGTGGCTGCCTACTTCAAGCCGGCAAGGCAGGTGGCCGGAGACTATTATGACATCTTCGAGCTGCCCGAAGGCCAGATCGGAATCGTTGTCGCCGACGTCTGCGACAAGGGTGTGGGGGCCGCCCTTTTTATGGCCCTGTTCAGGAGTTTGATCCGGATTTTCTCCGGGCAGTTCGAGCTATGCGGAGGGGCCTGCCCCGGCGGTCAAGCCGGCGGCCACACGCTGGAGGAAATCACCATCGATGCCGTTGCTCGTCCCCAACACCAAAGAGCCCTTGAGGCCATTGTCCACACCAACAACTATGTAGCCAGAAACCACGGAGACCTGGGCATGTTTGCAACCCTTTTCTTCGGGATCCTGGATCCGGAAACCGGTGAGGTGGCTTACATCAACGCGGGTCACGACCCCCTATTTCTGCTTCGCAGGGATGGGGGGATTCGGGATCAGCTGCTCCCGACCGGCCCGGCGGTGGGGGTCGTCCCCGACGCGGAGTTTGCTTTCGGATCGGTGCGGGTGACTGTGGGTGAGACCCTCGTGGGCTACACTGACGGCGTTCCGGAGGCGGTGTCGCCGGAGGGCGACTTTTTTGAGATGAGGCGTCTCACCGATCTGTTGCGCTCGCCGATGCCCTCGGCCGATGCCCTGATCCAGACCATCGCCGAACGGGTGCTCGCCCACACGGGTGACGGAGAGCAATTCGACGACATTACCATTCTGGGCCTCCGCCGAACGGGGAAGGCGTGACGGCTGCCGGCAGCGTCTGCCGAAAAGCAGGCGCCGGGCATGGGGTCCTCACTCATCCGGGTTTCGCGAGGGTCCGCTGCGGTGCTGTGCCATCATCTCTCGGAATATCACCAGCTTCTGGACATCCTGTGTGCCTTCACCGATGGACGATGCCCAGGCATCAAGAGGGAACTTGTGGATCGGATGCTCGAAGACCACCGACACTGCGCCGAAAAGATCCGCCGCCCAGGCCGTGACCCGGCGGGCGATAGCCACGGACAGGTATTTTGCCATGGATGCATCGAGACGAAAGTCGCCGCCCTCGTCGACGGATCGGGCCGCCTTGATCGTCATGAGCCGGGCTGCCGCGAGGTGTGCATAGAGATCCGCGGCCTCGAAGGCCTTGGCCTGGAAATCCATGATCGGCCGGCCAAAGATATACCGCCGGGAGGCCCTGTCCACGGCCAGGTCGAAGGCGCCTGCGGCGGTTCCAAGTGTCAATGCGCTGATTGGGGTTCGGCTGTGGGTGAAAATCGTGAGGACCTGTCGCAGGCCCTCGCGACGACGGCCCAGGAGGTGGTCGTGGGGGACGAAGACATCCTTCAGCGTGATCCGGGTCAGGTCGGACGGGATCCATACCCGTTTGTCGAGTTTTTTCCTTGCAACCCCCTCGCTTTCGAGATTCACAAGGAACATGGACAGCCGGCGGTTTCGACGCTCCTCGGGATCAGTGACGGCAGTGATGACCGCCAGCGACGCCTCGGCACCGTTGGTGACGTAAGATTTGGTGCCGTTTAGCCGCCATCCCCCCGCTTCCGGAACCGCCGTCATGCGGACAGCCGCAACATCGCTTCCAGCCCGTCCTTCGGTGTTACCCAGGCAGAGGATCAAATCTCCCCTCGCGGCCGGTGGGCCGTATGCGGCGTGAAGAGCGGGAGAGCCATAGAGGAACAGGCCTGCAAATCCCAGATCGACGTGGGCCAAAGCGGCAATAGCCGACCCCGGGGACACTTTGGCCAGTGCCTCGAGAATGAGGGAGCGTCTGAGGCAGCTATCCATATGGAGTCGGCCGTCCGCCCACCGGATTCCCAGCCAGCCGCCGGTTCCCATCTCTTCGAAAAACTCCCGGGGCAACGACCCTCTGCGGTACCATCGATTGATGCGGGGGGATAGAGACTCCCGTAGAAAGGCCTCGAAGCGGTCGATATCGTGCATGATCTTTCGGGGAATGGGGACATGCATGTCGGGTCTCCTGCCGGCTCGGAAACGGGTGAGGCATAGGCCTTGGGGATGGCCGATGCGGCCGCTACATGCGACCGGATCGGAAGATGGAGATGATAAGCCACACGCCGAGAATGGTGGCGATGACATAGCCACTGACCCCCAGCAGGGCCGTGAGGGATACGGTTTCGATGCCGAATCTCCCCACCGGCAGCTCAAGGACCGTTTCTCCGGAATTGAGAATGAGGGCGGCGGCAATGGTCGAAGCAGAAATGACCGCTCCCACCGTCAGTCGATTGATGCCTTTTTCCATTTTCCGGTCGAAGGCCTCAAAACCCTGGTGACGGACCTGGATCTGGTAGTCTCCGCTGGCGGCCTGACGGAGGATGTCGTTGACGTATTTGGGCAGCCGTCTGACGACTCCTCCGAGATTGCGGGTATCCCTGCCGAAGTTCCTGAAGAGTTTCCGGGTGTCGTACCCCTTCTGGACCAGCCTTTCGGCATAGGGTCGCGTGACTTCAAGGATATTGGCGTCGCTGTTGAGAATTTTTCCTAAAGATTCAGCCTGGATGAATGTTTTCAGCAGCAGCAGCAGATTGCGGGGCAGGCGGAGCCGGTATTTCAGCACGAGGGCCATCACCTGATCGTAGACATCCGTTACCGCAATGGTCTGCAGGGAACGGCCGTAGAAAGGTTCGCTGATGTCCTTCAGATCCCGCCGAAACTCTCTGATGTCGGTGGTTTTTTCATCGACCAGACCGGCGCTTTCCAGAGCCTCCATGACCATATCGTAGTCATGTTCGGCGTAGCCCAGGAAAAGGTTGGCGATTTGGCGCATGGTTTCATCGTCGATATAGCCGGTGATGCCAAAGTCCACCAAGCTGACCTTGCCGTCGGGCATGACGATGGTATTGGCCGGGTGGGGATCGGCATGAAAGAAGCCGAACTCCATGAGCTGCCGGGAGAAGGATCTCAGCCCGATCATGGCGATGCTCTTGGGATCGATGCCGAAGCGGACGATGGCCGGGATATCGTCCATTCGGCAGCCGTTGATGTGTTCCATGACGAGAACGGAGCGGGTGACGAAATCCCAGTGCACCCTTGCGATGTAGATCTCATCGCTGTCTTCGAAGTTGGCGGCGAATTTTTCGATGCTGCCCGCTTCCACCACCATGTCCAACTCCCGGAAAATCGTCCGCTCGAATTCCTTGACCAGGTTGACGGCACCGAGAAGACGGGCGATCTCGAACAGGCCCTCCAGGCGGCGGGCGAAAAAGTACATCAGCCTGATGTCCTGCTGGATGATGTGTTCGATACCGGGCCGAATGATTTTAACGGCCACCTTCTCTCCGCTGTGAAGCCGCGCCGTATGAACCTGAGCCACCGATGCAGCGGCGAAGGCGTCGGGGCTGAAATCATCGAAGATTTCGGCGATGGGCCGTTGAAGCTCTTTTTTTAGGACTCTGCTGATCAGCCGAAAGGGCAGCGGCGGAATCTGATCCTGGAGTTTTTTGAACTCATCGATATAGGCCGGCGGGAAGACATCGGCCCGTGTGCTCATGAGTTGGCCCAGTTTAATGAAGCTGGGCCCCAAGGACTCGAGGGCTTTTCTGAGACGGACGGGGGATGGAATTCTGAGTTGATCCTCAGGGGAGGGGGCGTCGTTTTCCCCGGAGGGCTTGGCTTTGACGGTGCGGCGAAAGAAGCGCGCCCACATGTCCGCAAGGCCGTAACTGAACATGACACGGCTGATGGCAAGAAAACGAAGGGTGCCTCTGAATTTGCCGCCGATGGGTAACGTCATGGGTCGTCCTTTGTCGCCCGCCGTTCAGGGCCCTAAGCGGTGCCGCTGCCCCACGCGGGGGGTTGCGTTCCAGATGGCCGCATGAGGAAGAACGTTGCTGGCGGATCGGGGTGAAAGGGTCAGTCGGACTGGGCGACGGCAGCGGTGGGAACCCGCGGCCACTTGTCCTCGATTACCCGCCTCAGCTTTTCGTTGGCGACATAGCTCTCCAGGTATCCGCAATCGGTGCAAACGAAATTGTCGAGGGGCGCCAGGGTCGACAGGTTTACTGGAATGGCGTTGCTGGCGAACGGGCCGCTTTTGGGAAAAATATGCGCCCCCGAGTGGATGTGGCCAGATCCGCATTTCGGGCAGATTCCGTTTTTCAATGACGACCTCCTCTGATCGGGGTTGGATGTCTGACGGGTGGGATTGGCGCCCGAGGGCGCCCTTTGGCACTATGGCCCAATCGTAAGCCACTGTCAACAAACCCAACCGCGTTGTTGCCGACGGCTTTGCCCTTGACATCATAATGGGGGATTTCTTAGGAAGGGTCCTCATCTGTTGATCAGAATAGGAGGCATCGTGACCGATCGATACGTTCGATGGCGGGATAGGAAGACCGCAGAGCAGTGCGTCAAGCAATTGAGGGGCAGAGGCTATGATGCCGCCCTGGCCCTGTCGGTGAATGCCGCCCAGTCGATGATATTGAAAATGGTGACCGACTATGAGACCTTCGGATTCGGCGGGTCGATGACCACTCGGGCCATGGGGCTGATTGAAGAGCTCCGCATCATGGGAAAGACCGTCTACGACCACTGGGACAAGACGCTATCGGCTGAATCGGTTGCGGAGACCCGAAAGCGTCAGGGCCGGTGCGACTGTTTTCTTTGCAGCGCCAATGCCATCACCGTCGACGGAGAAATCGTCAACATCGACGGGATCGGCAACCGGGCGTCGGCCATGATGTTTGGTCCACGGAAGGTCATCGTCGTCGCCGGTGTCAACAAGATTGCCCGGAATCTGCCGGATGCCCTGGCCCGGGCAAAAAACGTCGCGGCGCCTATTCGGGCGAAGAGTCTTGGCTGCGACACCCCCTGTGCCGAAACCGGTTTCTGCACGGATTGCCGATCGCCGAGGCGCATCTGCTGCATCACCACCATTTTTCACCAGCGACCCCAACAGACCGACATGTCGGTCATCTTGATCAACGAGGACATGGGCTACTGATGGATGATAGCGACCAACCCCGCACCTCCGGATTCTCGCCGTTCTGGGAGCAACGGCCCCTCGATGCGCTTTCCGGGGACCAGTGGGAGTCTCTATGCGACGGTTGCGGCCGGTGCTGTCTGGAAAAAATGATCAATCATCGAACCGGAAAGGTCACCTACACGAACCTGGCCTGCCCTCTGCTGGATCACACCTCCTGCCGATGCCGTGACTACGCCAATCGGTCGCGGATCATTTCCGACTGCCTTTCCCTGGCCCCCG
>JASFIA010000114.1:0-6996 GCA_050122915.1 Desulfobacterales bacterium
ACGATTTCGGCGGGGCGGTGATCGGTGCAGCCACCGCAAAAGACTCCAGAGCCCAAGTGGCCCTGGACGGACAGATAGACGCTTACGGCACGGCCAAAATCGAGGGGGAAATCAATCTTTTCGATCCGAAGCGGTATACGAACCTGGGGGTGGCTTTCGGCAATGTGGAGATGACCAACCTCACCCCTTACGTGGGAACCTTTGCCGGCCGACGGATCGATGCCGGAAAACTGTCCCTGGATCTCAATTACCAGATTGAGCAGGGTCAACTACAGGGAAAAAACCAGATCGTTGTCGACCGCATCCAACTGGGTGAGCGCATCGATAGCCCGGAGGCCGTCAATTTGCCGCTGGATCTTGCCGTGGCGCTGCTCGAGGACGGCAATGGTGTGATCGATCTTGGCCTGCCCGTAAAGGGCGACCTGGATAGTCCTGAGTTCAGCTTCGGACATCTCATCGGAAAGGCGCTTGTCAATCTGATCACCAAGATAGTCAGTTCACCCTTCCGGGCCCTGGGCGCCATCATGGGCATGGACGCCGAAGGTCTGGAATGGGTTGCCTTTGCGCCCGGTGAGGATGATGTGCCGCCTCCGGAGGAGGAGAAACTCGTTACGCTTTCAGAGGCCTTGAAAACGCGGCCCCAACTGAACCTCGAGGTTCAGGGACAGTATGCTCCCGAAGTGGATCGGGGGGCGCTTCAAGCGCTATCGCTCAGGCGGGCGCTTTCCGAGCGCATGGGGTTGGAACTGGCACCGGACGAAGATCCAGGTCCAGTGGACTACAGCAACCCCGACGTCCAGGAAGAACTGGAAGACATGTTCAAGGATCGGCACGGCCGCAAAGCCCTCAAGGCATTCATGAGCGGGGCGGATGGAAAACCGGCTGAAGCTGCACAAACCGAGAGGCAGGAGTCTGACGATACGGGAAGAAGCATCGATCCGGGGAAATGGTCAAAGGCATTGTTTGCCCGTCTGGCCGAGGACGAAGCGATTCCGGATGCCGCTCTGTTGACACTGGCCGATGCCAGGGCCCATGCGGTTGCCGGTGTCGTCACGGGTGAAAAGGGGATCTCCAGGGAGCGGGTGTCGATCCAGCCCTCGATCGCCGCCAAGAAAAAGGATCGGGCGGCGACCCGATTGACCCTTGGTGTTACCGGAAAATAACCGCCCCTGCGCCCGATTGGGACGGCCCGCCGAAGGACAACCCGTAACCAAGGAGGTTGTTGATTGAACGCCCTTAAAAAAGTGAAACTGATTGTCGGTCTGTTGCTTCTGGTTGTTCTGATGCTCTTTCTCCACTACAACCTGCCGCGAACGGCGGTGGTCCAGATTTCGGGAACCGACATGAAGCGCTCCGATAAGAGCTCGAGAGAGCTCTCGGGTCAGGAAGAGTCCGCAAAAAAGAGAACCGCCGCGCTTCAAACCGTTGATGTCCGGTTTGTGAATACGGTGTCACGGGACGGGGAGGTGATGGTGTTCAGAAACGAGGATACCGGATGGGGATGGCCGCCCTATTTTAAGTTCGACAGCGCCGATGTCACTGCAATGGCCCAGGCATTTGCCATCGATCCAAATAAACCATGGGTTCGGGTCAAATACTACGGTTGGAGAATTCGGATGTTTTCGATGTTTCCAAACGTCATAAGTCTGAAATCCGTCCCTAAGGACAGTTCTCACTTCCCCCTCTTCAATGTGACGATTCTATTACTTCTGGCAGGATCGGGGGTTTGGCTGACCCGACGCATCAAGGGCCTGTCCCAGCGCCTGAAGCAAAAAAAGGAAAGCTGACGGCCTACAACCAAGATTCAAGCCAAGGCCTTCCGATGCCGCGACTCTACCTAAAGGAATACCAGCACGCCCTCGTGGGGAAGCAGGTTTGGATTGCCTGCCGCGAAGGGATTCTGCGGGATCATTTCACTCATATCGTCGCCGATGTGAAGTTCCTTTCCCGGCAGGGCATTCAGACCACCCTCTTCCACAACATGGCCAACCGGTTCGCCAACCATAAACATTTCACATATCTGAAGGAGCGGCTTCCCGATGCCACCGTCCAACGTCTATCGGCGGGATCCGATTTCTACCGACAGGTCTTGGAATGGCCGCAGCCGGCCCACAAACTCATTTTTCTCGAAAGAAACTACCTCTGTGATGCCAAAGGCCGGCGAATCAACACCCTGACGACCCGCGATGTTGCTGAAAATATGGCCGATCTGATCGCCAATACGAATGTTGCCGGGGTGTTGGCCCAGATATGCGCCAAGATCGACGACGGCATTTACGATCGCGTGCATATCCTGCCGGCCCGGAAATTCAGCATCAAGCACGAATTGTTTACCATCGAGGGAACGGGGTCCCTGATCGCAAACAATTTCAAGGAAGCGTTTTGTCCTGTCGTCACAGACGACGATGTCCAGATGGTGGTGGGAATTCTCGACATCTATAAAAGACAAGGGTTTTTGAGACCGAGAAGCAAATCCTATCTGCAATCGAATAGAGGCCGGTTTTATATCACGAAGATTGACGACATTGCCGTCGGATGTGTCGAGCGAAAACCCATTGACGAGGAGACGGTGGAATTGGGTGCACTGGCCATATCCACCCGGTTTCGCAGTCAACGGGTCGGGGTGTATACGGTCAACGCTTTTGCCGAGATGGCCGTGCGCATGGGCTTTCGTCGAATCATTTCCTTGACCAATAATCCACGACTTCAACTGCTCTACAAACGAATGGGATTCGACCAAAAAAGCCTTCCTGAATTTGCGAGGCGGCAGGCCGAATCTCCAGGCGTGGCCATGTTCCACAAAACGATTTTACCCCACTAGTTCCTTCAGCTAAAAACAGATAGGGGCCTCTGCTCCTGTTTCCACCCACCGGGTAGGTTTTCCCACCGATGTGGCGGGGACGGCGGGGGGCTCTCTACCCCATCCATCGACGACAGGGTTGTGTCCCACCCGAATCCTTGGAATCAATGTCAATAATTTGGCAGCCGTGCCGATATTTGTCAGGCGCATTGACAAATTACGGCACCTCTATTGGCTATCAGCCACGGCTCAATTTGCAAATGATAGATATAATTATGCATAATATGATGTAAAAAGGTGGCATCTATTTTGCTTAAACCTCTCCATGTCTTTATTGCGCCAGAGCAAAATCGGTACTGAGAGGATTCCAGCCAACCGAAAACTTCAGGGGAAAATGGAATCGACGCGAGTGAGCCCGCCGTGTTTTTGACCCATTAAAACAAGAAAAGGTGCCACCATGCAATTAGCTTTAGATCAGCGAATTCAGCCCGAAGAAGCCAGATCAGCCTGGAAGGAAGAGCTTATGATGCAGCACCTCCCCCAGGTCAAACGCATTGTCAATCGACTCGCCGCCCACCTGCCTCCCAACACAGACCTCGAAGACCTCTACAATGTGGGAGTCATCGGTCTGATTCAGGCCGTCGATCGGTACGATCCGGATCGGGACAACACCTTCATTACCTATAGCACCCACCGCATCAGGGGTGAAGTATTGAGTGAGCTTAGATCCCAAGACTATCTTTCCCGGTCCAGTCGACGAAAAGTCAGGGCCTTTGACCGTGCGTATGCCAAACTCGAGCGCAAACTCGGCCGCGATATCCATGACGACGAGGTGGCCGACGAGATGAGCATCGACATGAGAGAGCTGGATGAAATCAAGCGCCTCTCGAGTATTTCCTTCGTCAGCTTCGAGGAACTTGGCCTGACCGACTCCAACGATAAAAGTAAAATGATGAAATATCTCGTGGACGGCGATATGGACGCCCTGAGTCACGCCTCGTTCAGTCAGCTTCGAGAAGTTCTCGGCCGCGCCATAGACGATCTGCCGAAAAAGGACCAAATGGTGCTGTCCTTATATTACTTCGAGGATATGACCATGAAAGAAATCGGCAACGTTCTGGGTATTAGTGAATCCCGTGTCTCGCAAATTCATTCAAGAGCATTGATTCACCTGCGTCGGAAATTACCCAAAGAAGATGTGTTGATAAACTGACAAGCTCAGCACTCGAGGTCATTTGCGGATTGAGCTGCCAATGAGGGCGGCCTGACCGCCGGGTCTTTTTCTACACGGCACATGGCAGCAGAGGACGGAATTGATTCGGGCATCGCGGGAAACCGCCGATGCCCGTTTTCTTTTGGTGATGTGTCATAAACGAAGGGGTCATTCCTGGGGCGGAATCCCTGATGATTCAGACCGCCTTCTTCGAAACGTTTTGGTAGAGGGGCGAAATTTCCCGGAGCGTTGAGACCACGCTGCGAAGCGAGGACAAGAATCCACGGATGTCTGATGCCGTATTGTCTTTGCCCAGTGAGATGACCAGAGTGCCTTGGGCGTCTGCGTGGCTGAGCCCAAGAGAAATCAAGACATGGGACGCCCTAAGTGAACCGGTGGCACACGCCGACCGGGTTGATACAGCGATGTCATCGTCGTCGAGCATCAGCATGACGCTCTCACCTTCGATGTATTTGATCGAAAGGGACAGCATGTTGGGAAGACTGTGTTCCGGGTGAGTGTTGATGATGTATTCATCGATGGCGTTCGGCAGTTCAGCGATCAATTGCCGTTTTAGACCCGCTATGTGATCGTACCAGCGGTCGATGTTTGCCCTCGTGACATCGGCCGCAACGCCTGTGCCAATGATCCCGATCAAGTTTTCTGTGCCCGCCCGCTTGTTGTTTTCCTGAACCCCGCCGTCGAGCAGCGGAAACACCCGCGCGCCCCGTCGGATGTAAAGTCCGCCTGTGCCAGCTGGACCGTAGAAAGCGTTGGCGGCGAAGCTGAGCATGTCCACTCCCAATGCCTGTACATCGATGGGCACGACACCGACCGAATCGACGGCGTCCGTGTGAAAGAGGATTTTTTTGTCTCGAGTGATTGCGCTGATGTCTTCGATAGGCTGAATGGTGCCGGTCTCATTGTTGCTGTGCATGATCGACACTAGAATCGTTTCGTCGGTAATGGCTCTTTCTATATCCTTCGGGTTAACACGCCCTTGCTCGTCCACCGATACGGATGTGATGCGATATCCCAGTGAGTGAAGTCGCTTGGCACTCCGAATGGCGGCATTGTGTTCGATGTTGGAAAGGATGATGTGTTTTCCCTTATCCCCATTGGCCAAGGCCGCCCCTTTGATGGCGTGGTTGACGGACTCCGTGCCCCCCGAGGTGAAGACCACCTCTTTTAAGTGAGCCGCGTTGATCAGCTGCCGAACCGATTCTCTGGCTGCAGCCAGTGCTGAAGCAGCTTCCTCCCCGGCTTTGTGCTGACTGGCAGGATTGTGATAGTCTTTTTCGATGGCCTCGATCATGGCCGCCTTGACTTCCGGAAGCATTGGTTTGGCCGATATATGGTCCAAATTGATCATCGTCATCACTTTCCTTTTCAAGGTATCCGTTCAGTGTTCCTCTTCGAGATCCGACTGACAAGCCTCGCAGAACTCTGAGCCTTCATTTAATTCGATGTCGCAGTACGGGCAGTAGCATTTTCCCCCATGCCCGTGTTCGTGCTTTTCGACACGGAGGGGCTCGGGGCGGGTTTTGCCCGCCATGCGATCTTCATAGTCCTGAATGGCCATATGGAGGGCGTCGGCGCCCAGGTTGGAGCAGTGAAGCTTGTTCTTGGGAAGGCCTTCGAGGGCCTTGGCAACATCCTTGTTGGTAATGGTTTTGGCCTCCTCAAGGGTCTTGCCTTTGGCCATTTCAGTCAGCATGCTGGAAACCGCAATCGCAGATCCGCAGCCGAAGGTTTGGAATTTAATATCATCGATTCGGTCGTTTTCAATTTTCAGATATATGGTCATCATGTCGCCGCAGATTGGGTTTCCAACTTCCCCGACGCCATTGGCATTTTCAATTACGCCCACATTTCTGGGACTTCTGAAGTGTTCCATTACCGTTTTGCTGTACAACATTGGCGGTCCTCCTTGAATGCGGTTAAATGGACGGCCTAAAGGTAAACCATTTTGCCGGCGAGTAAAGCCGGCAACTTTTAACGAGTCGATCCTCTGTCCATGGCTGGTGAAACCGGATGACGCCGATGGATCATTGGAATCGTCGATTGCGGCCGCCAGAAATCGGTTCCGCCCAACCACAGATAATCCGGCGGGCTATTCGGAGATGCCAAACCAATGTAGTGGAAGGGTGGTTTCGTGGCGCTTGGAGCTGTGTTCCAAAATGGCGGCATAGTCGCTGAGGACATCCGGACTTGACAAGATCGTTTCATGGTCGACATCGTAGCCGACCATTTTGACAGCGTCGTCCTGGGCGCGACCATCCAGGACACTGGCCAGCTCAACGGCGCCATCGTTGTTTTCCATCCACATGCTGCAGTTGCCTCGGTGACTGAACAGTAAATGGTATTGAACCCGAGACGGAAGGGGTTTTTCGAAAACAGACGCGATAAACGCGCTACCAGGGACCACGTCGTGCCAGCTGGGTATGGCTGCCGGGGCGCTTTTTACGCCTTTCGCGGCCATTCGGTGTCCCGACCAAGGGGTGGACATGGAAATGAACAGAGTGATGTAGGCGTTGCCGCCGCCATAGGCGTTGCTTTGGATAAACGACCGGGCCACGAGACCCCCCATACTGTGCGCCGTGACATAGAGGGTGTCGAATCCAAATTGGGTATGCAGCTTCTGGACGAGTCGGTTTAAAGCGCCTGCCACCTCCTCTAACCGAAACCCGGACGGGTAGTAGTAAAACCAGGGTTGAAATTTCTTCCGGTCCATCGCCTCCGCCAGCGGCTTCCACCCGGCCGGCGTGCCGTTTGCCCCGTGAATGAACAGAACTGGTATTTTACCGGGATCATAGGGTTCGAGAAAATAGATGCCGAATCCGAGCTGCTTCAAAAAGGTAAGTGGCTTCCAATAGCCTAAATTGCCGTTTTCCGGTTTGAAGATGTCGTCATCGAGTGTTGCTTGGCGTCCCAATTTTACCAATTCGCTGTTGGAAACCAGCGAGGGAGCGGTGTTTTCGGG
>JASFIA010000115.1:0-6986 GCA_050122915.1 Desulfobacterales bacterium
ACCCGGATAATCGCCGACGGCCCGCTGGCGGCGCATGTAGGTGGGCTCTTCATAGTCGACGCCTCTCGACAGATCCTCCATGGTGACCGGGCGCAGTTTACCGCCGAAGGTTTCGTCCACCGGCGGTTCGGGAACCCGCTTCTCCTTTTCGCCGATCCCCGTTGCGATGACCGTCACCCGCATTTCGTCACCCAAGGTGTCATCGACCACCGTCCCCCAAATGATGTCGGCATCTTCACCGACCTCGTTGTAGATGCGGTCGGAGGCTTCGGTCATCTCTTCCATGGTGAGATCGCTTGAACTGGTGATGTTCATCAGAACACCCTTTGCTCCGGAGATCGAAATGTCTTCAAGCAGTGGGTGGGAAATGGCCCGCTCCGCCGCCTCCAGAGCACGGTTTTCTCCGCTGGCGGCTCCGATTCCCATGATGGCCATACCGGCTTTGCTCATCGTGGCCTTCACGTCGGCAAAATCGAGGTTCACCAGACCGGGCATCATGATGAGATCGGTAATGCCCTTGACCGAGTGCAGAAGCACCTCATCGGCCCGTCTGAACATGTCGATCATGGTGGCGTTTTTCGAGGCCAGGCCCCGAAGCCGGTCGTTGTTGATGGTGATCGCGGTATCGGCCATGTCTTTGAGCTGCTCGAGGCCCTCATCTGCCTGACGGGCCCTGCGCTTGCCCTCGAAGGAGAATGGCTTGGAGACGACCGCTACGGTGAGTATGCCCATATCCTTGCAGAGGCCCGCAATTACAGGAGCTGCCCCGGTTCCGGTTCCCCCTCCCAGGCCAGCGGTAATGAAAACCATGTGGCTCCCTTCCAAGGCCCCCCGGAGGGTGTCGCTGGCTTCCAGAGCGGCATCTCGGCCCACCTGGGGATTGGCCCCCGCACCCAATCCTTCGGTCAGTCTCTCTCCCAGCTGGATTTTTTGAGGTGCTTTGGAAATTTCAAGCGCCTGGGAATCCGTGTTGGCGGCAATGAACTTCACCCCCTGCAGATTGGAGGCGATCATGTTGTTGATGGCGTTGCCACCTGCGCCACCAACCCCGATCACTTTGATCTTTGCTGAATTTTCGGTGTCTACATAGGTAAACATGGTTCCCCCCTGTTCCTGGTTGACTGCGTTTGGGCCCGTTTCGGACCCGAGGTTTGTGTTGAGGTCTCGGTATTCTTCGAGAGGGCGGATCGACTGGTCCCCGAACGGCAGCAGCCGCTGCCTGGGTTCGGCCCCTCCACCCCTCGGAGCATTGCCCTTGGTGGTGCGATGAGGTGTCGATCGTTTCACCGGATCAGACTACCTCCATGAACCATCGTTTCATGCGACCGATGATTCGGTTGAAAATATTGCCATCCCGGATTCTGAACTTCTTTTCCGCCTGATTTTTCGCGCCATAGAGAACAAGACCCACTCCGGTGGCGTACATGGGGTTGTTGACCACGTCCACAAGGCCGGAGATGCCCGTTGGCTTGCCGAGGCGGGTCTGAAGGTTGAAGACCGACTCGGCGACCTCGGTGGTGCCCTCCAGCATGGAGGTGCCGCCGGTGAGGACAACGCCGGACGGGACGGCCTGGTCGAGACCGGCCTTGATGATCTCCCGCTGGACGAGAGTGAAAATTTCCTCCATCCTGGGCTCAAGGATCTCCGCCAGTATCTGGCGGGACAATTTTCGCGGCTCACGCCCTCCCACACCCGGGACCTCGATGGTGTCTTCCGGTCGTATGGCGCCGGGAAGACAGGTGCCGAAACGGGTTTTGATCTTCTCGGCTTCCTGGTGGGGAGCCCGAAGACCGATGGCCACGTCGTTGGTGAAGTTATTCCCCCCCAGTGCCAGAACGAAGGTGTGCTTGATGTTGTTCTCGGAGAAGATCGCCAGGTCCGTCGTACCGCCGCCCATGTCGATGAGCGCACAGCCCAGGCTCTTTTCCTCCGGTGAGAGAACCGCCTCGCCCGAGGCCAGTGATTCGAGGACGATGTCGCAGACATCGAGGCCGGACCGGTTGGCGCATTTCACGATATTGTGGGCGCTGGTCACCGCACCGGTGACAATATGGATCTTGGCCTCCAGCCGAACCCCGGCCATGCTGACCGGATTTTGGATGCCGACCTGATCGTCCACGATGTATTCCTGGGGCAGGACGTGGATGACCTCGCGGTCCATCGGTATGGCGACGGCCCTGGCGGCGTCGATGACCCGTTCCACGTCCACAGGAGTAATCTCCGATCCTTTGATGGCCACGATGCCCCGGCTGTTGAACCCCGTGATGTGTCCCCCCGCAATACCGGCATATACCGAGGATATTTCGCAACCGGCCATGAGCTCGGCTTCCTCGACGGCCTTTTTAATGGACTCCACCGTGGATTCGATGTTGACCACGACCCCTTTGCGGAGGCCGATGGAGGGATGGGTTCCAATCCCTATGATATTGACGTCGCCGTCGCGGATCTCTCCAACCACACAGCATATCTTGGTGGTACCGATATCGAGGCCCACGACAATGTTATCCCGTCCCTGCATTCCTACCTCCTTAAAACCGGTCAGGACGATTCCGCTGCGGCCGGCCGGACGATGGTCCGGTGCCGATCGGCCAGATCCACCCACCGGCATGCGGCCGGTTGTCCCAGCCGCCGCAGCCGTGAAGGCAGTGCCGCTAGCTGGGCCAGTTTGCTCTCGTAATCCCCATATCCGATGAAGACTTCCCTGAATGGAAGACTCCCTCTTGTTTCCCTCAATGACAAGGTCAACCCCGTGTCCCGATCGACTCGTATCGTTTCGATCTGCCGGTTGGTTAGAGGGGCATCTTTCCGGCTTGTCTGTGCGAGCACCTCCAGAACCGACTGAAATGCAGGGCTGGAAGGCGTGCTGCCGATGCTCAGATCGGTGTAGTCCAGTCCGAACACAAGGGGGATGTCCGGTGCGATTTCCCCGGGGAATTCGGAAAAAAGGACCCCACCCAGATCCATGATGAATCGCCGACCCAGATCGATGACGGCGACGCTCTCGTGCTCCTTGATCCGAATACGGATACGCTCGGGGATTTCCCGGGCGATCTCCGCCTCTTCCACCCAGGGGTGGGCAAGAAGGCGCCGCCTGGAGCGGGTCAGATTGACGGCAAGAATATTGTCGCCGAGGCCGATGCCGGCTTGAGCCCTCACGGCTGCCTTGCTGAGCCGCTGATTTCCCGTCACATCCACCGCTCGGGCGGTAAACATCTCCCACGAGGTGAGTCCGTTGTAGGCCAGAAGGCAACCGATATTGACGGCGACCAGGGCCGAAACCACCCCCGCTCCCTTCAGGCCTGCGGATGCCCACCGGCCCAGAGAACCGCTTTGTCGGCGTCGGCGGTTCCGACGGGTCTTCGCCGGCCGGCGGTTATTGAGCCGGTTTTGTTGGACCGGCGATTTTCTGGTGGGCTTTGTCATTGCCGGTCCTTTAGTTGGGTGAGCAGGGCCTCTCCGACCTTCCAGACATCTCCCGCCCCCAAGGTGATGACGACATCGCCTTCGGCGACAAGCGCCTCGAGATGTTTACCGGCGTCCTCCATGCGTTGAATGCATACCACCGTCTTGTGGCCGTGAGCCCTGACCCCGTCGCAGAGATCCTCATGGCTCACGCCCGGGATCTCGACCTCTCCCGCCGGGTAGATGGGCAACACCAGCAGGAGATCGGATTGGTAGAAGGCACGGGTGAATTCATCGAAGAGCGCCTGGGTGCGGGTGTACCGGTGGGGTTGAAACACCACCACCTTTCGTCGATCTCTCCAACTGTCGCGAACGGCCAGCAGGGTGCTCTTGATTTCTGTCGGGTGGTGGGCGTAGTCGTCGACGACGACGACACCCATTTCGTCGCCCTTGATCTCCATTCGACGGCGAACCCCCTCGAGGGCGCCAAGGGAGCGCCCGATCGTCTCGAAAGGAATGCCGAGTTCGAGGCCCACGGCGATGCTGGCCAGGGAGTTGTAGATGTTGTGAATGCCGGGCAGATTGAGGCTCACCTCCCCAAGGACGTCGCCACCGCGCACGACCTGATAGCGGCAGCGCTGACCCTCGCAACGAACCTCCCGGGCCTGAATGTCCGCCTGACTGCTCATCCCGTAGGTGACCAGCCGCTTTTCGATTCTGGGGATCAGGGCTTGTACCGGCTCGTTGTCCAGGCAGACCACTGCCAGTCCATAAAAAGGAATGCGGTCGATAAACCGGGCGAAGGCATCTACGATCGCGTCCAGGTCCGCGTAATAATCCAGGTGCTCCCGGTCGATATTGGTGACCACCGCGATGGAAGGGGACATTCGAAGGAAGGACCCGTCGCTTTCGTCGGCCTCCGCCACGATATAGTTGCCGGATCCCAGGACCGCATTGGTGTCCACACCTCTAAGCTTGCCGCCAATCACCACGGTAGGGTCCAGGCCCCCGCCGGCCAGGACCGAAGCCACGATGGAGGTGGTCGTGGTTTTTCCGTGGGCCCCGGCCACGGCAATGCTGTACTTGAGCCGCATCAGTTCGGCCAGCATCTCGGCCCTCGGGATCACCGGGATCGATGCCGCTCGAGCCGCTGCTATTTCAGGGTTGTCCTCAGAAACGGCTGAAGACATCACCACCACATCGGCACCCGCCACGTGGTCGGCACTGTGCCCCTCGTGAATCACTCCGCCCAATCCCGCCAGCCGCCGGGTGAGGTCCGAGGATTTGAGATCGGACCCCGACACCCGGTAACCCAGATTGAGAAGCAGTTCGGCGATGCCGCTCATCCCGATGCCGCCGATGCCGATAAAATGGATGCTGTAAGTCTTTTTAAACATACCCAGGGGTCCTTTGATTACCCGACGGTTACGACCCGCCGGCCGATGTCGAGGTCCGGTGCCGCTTCCGGATCAAATCGAGACAGTCGGAGACGATGAGGACGGCGGCTTTTGGATTTCCGAGGGCTTTGGCTTTTGCGGACATGGCGGCCAGCCGTTCCGGTGTCGACCGGTACCGCTGGATGCATGCCCAAAGCCCCTCCGGTGTCAGGTCCGCTTCCCGAACCATTTCGGCCGCTTCGGCCGCCACCAGCCCCATAGCGTTGTGCTCCTGATGATTGTCCGCCGCATGGGGATAGGGAATCAGCACCGACGGTTTTCCCAGGCACGCCAACTCGGCAGTCGTCGTCGCACCGGCTCTGCAGACCACCAGATCCGCCTGCCGATATCTCTTTCCCATATCCGAAAAAAAGGCCGCCACCTCCGCGGCAACGCCGTGTTGCCGATATGCCCTTTTGACAGGGGATTCGTCCGTTTCGCCGGTCTGGTGGATAAATGCCAGGGTTCCCGGATCATCGATCAGGGGCAGAAGGTCGATCACCGCTTGGTTGATAGCGTGGGCACCTTGGCTGCCCCCGGCCACCAGGACCGTGAATGGCCGCTCGGCCGATTGCTGGACGGACGGCCCTTGTGCGTCATCCAAAAGCTCCGGTCGCACCGGGTTGCCCGTCAGTCGGGTTTTTCCCGGGGGAAAGTGACCGCCGGATGCCGGAAGGCTGATGTAGATGCGTTGGGCCAGGTGGGCCAGAAGGCGGTTGGTGAGCCCCGGGATGGCGTTTTGTTCGTGGAGTACGACGGGTATCCCCCGGAGGCGGGCGGCCACGGCAACCGGGCCCGCCGAATAGCTGCCCACCCCGATGACCAGATCCGGACCGAAGGCGCTCAAGATGCCGTGGGCGCCTGCGATGCCCCGGGGCAAGGCAACCAGAGCATTCATCTTGCCCAGCATGCCCATGCCCTTGAAGCCGCTGGCGGCGATGACACGGTGGTCGAAGCCCTCCCGGGCCAGCACCGATATCTCCACGGCCTTTCCGGTGCCTAAGAATAGAATTCTGGCGTCAGGCACCCGGGCCTGAAATTCTCTGGCGACGGCAATCCCGGGAAACAGGTGCCCGCCGGTACCCCCTCCGGTGATGACGATCCCCAAGGTTTTGTGATCTTCGTTGCCCATATTACCGTTTCCGGTGTGCGCCGATATTCATAAGAATGCCGACCCCGGCCATGTTGAGCAGCAGGGAGGACCCGCCGTAGCTCAGAAAGGGCAGTGTCAGGCCCTTTGTGGGCAGCAGGCCCAGGGATACGCCCATATTGATGCATACCTGAAAATAAAGCCCTGCGGTCAATCCGACGGCCAGCAGTGAGCCGAAAGGTTCCGATGCGCTTCGGGCGATGATGCAACTTCGCCATAAGATGATGCCATAGAGCAGCGCGATGACCGATACGCCGATCAGGCCCAGTTCTTCCCCGATGACGGAGAAAATAAAATCGGTGTGGGGTTCGGGGAGATAATAGAGCTTCTGTAAACTCTTGCCGATGCCGCGACCCTCGACCCCCCCCGAACCAAACGCCATCAGGGAGTGGATCACCTGATACCCGTCCGTTGACGGGTAATCCCATGGATTTATGAAACTCATCAGTCGCTTTACTCGGTACTCTGCGCTCAGGGCAACGAGAGCACCGACCGGCACCACCATAGCGCCTGCCGCCAGCAACTGGGACACTGGGACGCCGCCGACGAACATCATGGTTCCCGTGATCAGCGTCAGGATCACCACCGACCCGAAATCCGGCTGCATCAGGATCGGCACACCGATGAGGAAAAGCGCGAAGGCATGGGGGACGAAACCGATTGAAAAGCGGTTAACCGTCGCCTGCTTCTTGCTAAGAGAGAAGGCCAGGAAGACGATGATGGCGAAGCGGGCGGCCTCCGACGGTTGAAGGGAAAAGGTCCCCAGATTAAGCCACCGGGTGGCGCCGCCGACGGTTTTTCCGAAACCCGGTACAAGAACGAGCACCAGAAGCGCTAGTGAAAGAAATAGCAAAGGGTAGGCCAGGGGCCGGAGCAGGCGATAGGGGAAGTGGCGACAGCAGACCAGAACGACGAGACCCATGGCGGCAAACGCTCCCTGACGCTTCAGAAAATGGTAGCCGTCCTGGTATCGGTCCATGGCCAGGGTCGAACTGGCA
>JASFIA010000116.1:0-6962 GCA_050122915.1 Desulfobacterales bacterium
TGATCGTGGTAATCAACAAGATCGACCGGAAGGATGCCCGGGCCATGGCGGTCCTGGATGAGATCTATGATCTGTTCATCGATCTCGATGCCAGCGAGGAACAACTGGATTTTCCCTATCTGTTTGCCGTCGGTCGGGACGGAACCGCCCAAATGTCTCCGGACGGCAAGGGCGAAACTCTGAAACCACTCTTCGAGATGGTATTGTCGGAAATTCCGGCGCCAGGGTTCGACCCGGATGCCCCTTTCCAGATGCTGGTCTCGGACCTGGGATATTCCGACTACCTGGGGCGCTTGGCGGTGGGTCGGGTGGTCAACGGGCGGGTGCGCGCCAACGAGAGCCTTGTCTGCGTCGGAGAGGACGGAAAAGAGCGACCCCTGAGGGTCTCCCGACTGCAAACCTATGAAGGGCCCGCACTGACCTCGGTAGAAGCCGCCGACCCCGGGGATATCATCGTCCTTTCGGGCATCGATAACGTGAAAATAGGGGATACCATCTGTACCCGCGGGCAGTCCCGAGCCCTCAAGCGCATCGCCGTGGACGAACCCACCGTTTCCATGAAGTTCACCATCAATTCGTCGCCATTCTCCGGGCGGGAAGGCGCCCTGGTGCAATCAAGCAAGATCCGGGAACGGCTGCTCAAGGAAACCCTTATGAACGTGGCCGTGCAGGTGGAGGAAACCGAAATCCGAGATGTCTTCCTCGTCAAGGGACGGGGAGAATTTCAGATGGCGATTTTGATCGAAACCATGCGGCGTGAGGGCTTCGAGCTGTCTGTGGGCCGGCCCGAAGTCATTTTTAAGGAAAAGGACGGCGTGAGGCTGGAACCCATCGAAAAGCTCTACATCGACTGTGACGAGGAGTTTCTGGGTGTCGTTACCGAGAAGCTTTCCTCCCGCAAGGGGCAGCTGTCCAACCTGGTCAACCACGGCAGCGGTCGGGTCCGGCTGGAGTTTTCCATACCCTCCCGGGCGCTGATCGGCTACCGGGACGAGTTCTTGACCGATACCAAAGGAACCGGCATCATCAATACCTATTTCGACGGGTACGATGCCTATCGGGGGGACATCCCCAGCCGGTTTTCAGGCTCCATCGTCTCGGACCGGCAAGGGGCGGCCGTGGCCTACGCCCTTTTCAACCTGGAACCCCGGGGCCTTCTGTTCATTCAACCCGGCGACCCGGTCTACGAGGGGATGATTTTCGGCGAGCACAACCGAGCCACCGACCTCAACGCCAATCCCTGCAAGGAAAAAAAACTTACCAACATTCGAGCGGCAGGCCGGGACGAAAATGTCATTCTCTCCCCTGTTCGACCCATGACCCTCGAACGGGCCATCCATTTCATCCGTGAGGACGAAATGGTGGAGGTGACGCCAAAATCCATCAGGCTTCGGAAAAAAGTGCTCTCCGCCTCCCAACGTCATCGAACGCGCCACCAGAAATAAGAGCCCCGTCCTCGCCGAAACCCTCGCGAACAGACCCCGACCCGTTCGGAACACGGTGCTGCGATTAGAAACCCGGTCCTCATTGTTGGTGGCTGTTCTGTATCGGAAGGGGTTCAGAGACACCCTTGCCGCGGTGCGGGAGTCCGTGCGGAAACGTCCATTTCCCCGAGGCCTTGGGGTGGGCCGCCCCCCGGAATGAGACGGTTTGGTTGACGGAAACCGCAAAGCGGCCTAAAGAGGAGGGGACCGATTGATGCGGAACGCTCAGCTTCTCCCGGATCTTTCAGGTAAATCCTCATGATATCGCAGACAGGGGGACACCCATGACGGCAGCCACCTTTTCAAATCCTCCCGACGACTGGGTTCGGAAGCTCATCGGGTCTTTCGTCAACAGCTCCAAGGTCAACGACCTCAAGTATCTGAAAATGGAGCCGGCCTTCGACGCCCCCCTTGTGGGTTTTTCGAGCGGCGCCGATCCCCTCTACGATGAGTACGTCGCCCATATTGGGGATTTTTATCTCAGGCCTGTCGATATTTTCCAGAAAGCCTTTCCGGACCAGACCGGCGTGGTTTCCGAGGATCTCACCGTGATCAGCTGGATTCTTCCCTCAACCGCCAAGACCAGAAAGGAGCAATCCGCCCGGGACAATCACCCCTCCCCGCGATGGGCCCGAACCAGGGATTTCGGGGAATCGTTCAACGAAGCGCTTCGCCGGCATGTGGTGGATGCCCTTGGCCGATCGGGAGTATCTGCCGTTGCCCCGATGCTGGCCGACTTCTGGGAGAGACAGATGAAAGGGCCATATGCGCCCTGTTCCAACTGGTCCGAAAGACATGCCGCCTACGCCGCAGGGCTCGGAACGTTTGGTCTTTGTGACGGGTTGATCACCCCGGTTGGAAAAGCCGTTCGAATCGGGTCGGTGGTGGCCCGGATTCGGATTCAACCGACCATTCGGCCTTACAACGATCCTCACGCCTACTGCCTTCATTTCTCACAGGGCACCTGTGGAAAGTGTATCGGCCGCTGCCCGGTCAATGCTCTGAGCCACGAGGGTCACGACAAGACGCGCTGCATGCAGTACACCGAACAGGTCATGAGGGAATTCATGGTCCGCGAATATCGGATCGACACCTATGCCTGCGGCTTGTGCCAGTGCAGCGTTCCCTGCATGGACCACGTCCCGGATCCTTCCGAGGGATAGACGATTCTCCGGGGGGCCCCCTTCTTCGAACCCATTGGATTGGCGGTCTCCGTCTTTGAAACGGCCGGCGTCAAATTCCCAACCCCTGGCCTTGCCAACCCTTTTGGATGCGACAATGTTGAGAGAGTCCGTCAGGCAGCGTCCTGGCGTCGACGACCTTTCGCACGCTCCACGCGGACTGTCGGCGGCCGTTCGCTGCTTATGCATCGGTTGGCGCGACGACGGAGGGTGTCTCAGCCGTTGCCTGCCGACCCCGAGGGAAAGCCCGACCATACGTTCCTCGACATGGAGGGAAGATGGATTCGCACACCGCCCAACGCCCGGTGCTCGTCGTCGAAGACGATGCCAATACCGCTTCCCTGGTGGCCACCTATCTCAAGCGCGAGGGGTTTGACCCTCTCGTTGCCCGGGATGGAGAAACCGCTCTTGAGATGGCGCGCCGACACCGCCCGATCCTTGTCATTTTGGACATTATGCTGCCACGGCTCGACGGGTGGGAGGTTTGCCGGCGGCTGCAGAGGCGCTCTGGTGTGCCGGTCCTGATGTTGACGGCCCGGGGCGAAGAGATCGACCGGGTGGCCGGCCTGTCCCTGGGAGCGGACGACTATGTGGTGAAACCCTTCAGCCCCCGGGAGCTGGTTGAGAGAGTCAAGGCCATCCTGAGGCGAGCGCGGCCGAGCGCATCGGTGGAAAACCGACGCTTGGCCTGGGGCGGCCTGGTCGTGGACACGGAAAAACTGCGGGTGACTGAAAACGGTCGCCCGATATCCCTCACCTCGACGGAATTCAAGCTGCTGAAGGCCCTTATGGAGTCCCCCGGTCGGGTCTTTTCGAGAGATCAACTGCTGCAACACCTTTACGCGGAAGGAGAAACGGTCGTCGATCGGGTCATCGACGTGCACATCGGCAAAATACGACAGAAGATCGAGGCGCAGCCGTCGACACCCCGCTACATTTTGACCGTCAGGGGATTCGGCTATCGGTTTGCGGACGAAGAGTCGCCATGAAATGGGGATTGCTGTGGAAATTGCTGCTGTTCAACATCCTGCCGGTGATCGCCATGGTGGTGCTGATCATTTGGGTGGCCATCGATCAGCTGGCCGCGGATTACTTCATGGCCCTCATGGACCAGTATGACGTTTCTCCCACCGAAACCCATCAAATGTTCCTTGCGGCCATCTATCGATACCTCCTGTGGGCAGTGGCAGCGGCTCTCGGGTTGGCGTTACTCCTGAGCTATCTGCTCACCCGGCGTATCTTGAAACCCCTCTCCCAAATGGTGGCGATCACACGGGAGTTTGCCGCCGGCCACTTTGCCGCCAGGCTTGACGTGGCCTCCCAGGACGAAGTGGGGGAGTTGGGGATCGCTTTCAACCGCATGGCCGACAGTTTGGAGCGAATCGAGGAGCTGAGAAAAACCATGGTGGCCGATGTCGCTCACGAACTCAGGACGCCCTTGACCAATCTCCGGGGCTACCTCGAGGCCCTGATCGATGATGTGGTGCCGGTCTCGGAAGCGACTCTGGAAATGCTTCAACGGGAGATTATGCGGTTGGTTCACCTGGTGGAGGATCTTCAGTCCCTTGCCCGTGCCGACGCCGCCAGGCACTACCTGAAGCGGGAACCCCTGGATCTGACGGCGCTATCCCGCCAATTGATCGGCCTCTATGCCGCTGCCTTCGACCGGAAGAACATCACCGTAGATACCCGTTTCGAGCACGGCGAGCAGCTAGTGCTCGCCGACAGGGACAAGCTCCTTCAGGCCTTGGGAAACCTGGTGGACAACGCGTGCAAATACACGCCGACCGGAGGCGCCTTTTCTCTCTCGACCCGGCTGGAGGGGAAGAGCGTCCGCATTACCTTCGCGAACAGCGGCGGGGGTATCGCCGAGGCGGATCTTCCCTTTGTCTTCGAGCGGTTCTATCGGGCGGATCGCTCCCGATCCAGGGACCATGGGGGTGCAGGTATCGGACTGGCGATCGTCAAGGAGTTGATCGAGGCCCACGGCGGACGCATCGGGGCCGAAAGCGCCCCTGGCGAGACGCGGATATGGCTGACGATTCCCATGGAAAGAGGCTCCCGGCCACTTCCTTCCGGGCCGGCCGCCGACAACCCCCACGGCAACAAATGACGGATGATCCCCTCCACTGCAGACCCCGGGGCCGCCTCTTCTTCATCCAATCTTTACCTGATGGTTACCATGGGTTTACGTCCGGTGACCATGGTGTCGGTGTCGACCCCTGTGCTTCTGGCGGTCTTCCCGGACGGCGTCGCCCTTTGCATCGATGATCTGCAAGCGGAACGGGGAGGCGAAAGTCGGGAGCGAAAGCGAAAACCGACATCCATGGCAGCCCGCAAGGAGGCAAGATGAGACGATTTACGTTGGCGGCAATCCTGTTTTTGTCGGCGTTGGGCGCCGCCCTTGCCGGTTGGAGTGGTATGACCGACGACAAGGCCTCGGCAACCTTTGCGGTCGGCTGATACGACATCGGACAAGCCGCCCTGGAAGGGCTGCCCGGTATCGTATCCGTTGAAAAGGGTTGGTCGGGGTTAAAGGAGATCAATCGCGTGGTCTACGACCCGGAACAAATCAGCCTTGAGCAGATGGAGGAACGGCTGAAGGCTTCCGGCACCTATCGACGCACCCTTATCCCAGAAACGTCCCCGTAGGGGCCCCCGTTGATCGGCGTCGACCGCTGCATTAATTTCGTATCGAAAAAGGAGATCGTCATGAAGCGCTATTATGTGGGGCTCTTGTTGCTGGTTTGTTGGCTGGTGAACGGTTTGCCCGCCTGGGGAGAGAGCACGGCCGATGTCGGCGGGTCCGAAATGGAGGTCGCCATTTTCGCCGGCGGCTGCTTCTGGTGCACCGAATCGGATTTCGAAAAGGTTGACGGTGTGGCGGAGGTGATTTCCGGATATATCGGCGGACACAAAAAGGACCCCACCTACCGGGAGGTGACCGCGGGCGGCACCGGGCATGCCGAGGCCGTCATGGTGCGCTTCGATCCGGAAACGGTCAGCTATGAAGCGCTGTTGGATCATTTCTGGCGGCATGTCAATCCTACGGACGCCGGCGGCCAGTTTGTCGACCGGGGATCTCAGTACCGATCCGCTATTTTCTATCTCAGCCCCGACCAGCAGCGACTGGCGGAGGCGTCCAAGAAGAGGCTGGCCTCGGAGGGGCCTTTCGAGGTGCCCATCGTTACCGAGATCGTTGCCGCAACGGAATTCTATCCGGCTGAAGACTACCATCAGGACTATTACAAAAAAAACCCTTTCCGATACACCGTCTACCGAAAGGGATCCGGTCGTGACCAATTCCTTGAGAAGACGTGGGGGCAGGGGGAATCGAAGACGCCCGGCTCCTGAGTCGGCTGTCCCCATGCACGCCAGAAGGCCCGAGCGGGCGGGGTTGCGGCGCTGCCCATGCCCGGGGGGCATTTGGCCCATGACACCCCGCGGTGGGTATGGTACCCTTCCCGAGGACGTCAACAAGGGGGTGTCTGATGAAAGCGGCGGCAAGGGCCGTGCTCATAGACACCATCGATTCAGGGAAGGGGGAACGATCGTGGGAACCTTCAGAGACAGCCGGACGGCGAAGAATCTGCTCATTTCCTTTGCCGGGGAATCTCAGGCCAGAAACCGGTATACGTATTTTGCCCGTCAGGCAAAAGACGAAGGACTGATGCAGGTTGCCGCCGTATTCGAGGAAACGGCCGGACACGAGTGCGAGCACGCCCTGCGGTTTTTCAAATTTTTCAACGGAGGAGAATTGGACATATCATGGCGCTTTCCCGCGGGCGTGGTCAATCGCACAGTGGACAACCTGATTGCCGCTGCGGACGGAGAGCGCTACGAGCACACCGATATGTATCCGGGTTTTGCCCGGGTGGCCGAGGGCGAAGGCTTCCATCGGGCGGCAGACACCTGGAGCGCGATCTGCGAATCGGAAAAGCAGCACGAAAAACGCTACCGGGAACTGGCCGCCAATCTCATGGCCGGCCGGGCATTCGAGCGATCTGAGGAATCGGTGTGGCGATGCCTCAACTGTGGCTATCTTCATCATGGGAAAGCGGCCCCGGAACAGTGCCCAGCCTGCATCAAACCCACAGGGTATTTCGAACTGCTGTGCGAAAACTGGTGAGGCAGACGACCTCCGGCGCTAAAAGGGATCACCCCGGACGGTGGATCGAGCAATGAGGGCCATTTCAACCTGCTGCCGCCATTCCCTCTGGTTCAGTTGCCACTGGTCGCATTGCTGGGGGTCCGGATCCCGATGAAACGCCGATTTCAGTTCTCTAAGGGACAGATG
>JASFIA010000117.1:0-6945 GCA_050122915.1 Desulfobacterales bacterium
AACCTCCTCGAACCTTGACGGGTTTTGGTGTAGGGAATTCCCTTACACCAAAATCCGTCATCTGCTGATTGACCCTTCCTCCCAAGGCCTTTAGGGTTCACAATGCCTTATCCGGGTTCTGAACCTCGAACTGGAATCGGCAGCGGCACCGGGTTCGATCCTTCTATCGGGATAATGCGGAAGCGGCCGGATCGGACACCCGCCGGATAAGGCGATTGAGGATTTTTGGGAAGAACAGTTAAACTCGAATGCCAAAGGAGGCAGTTTATGCGGAAGTTTCTAACTATTGGTTTGAGCCTGTGTCTCGCCCTTTCATTGACCCTTGCGATGTCCCCGGAGGCTTCGGCCAAAAAGCTGATCATCTTCGCCGGCGGACCGGCCGGCGGTACTTTCCAGACGGTGGCCCAGGCCATCAGCACCTATGATCCCGTCAAGAACATGGATTACAACATCAAGGTCCAGTCCTCCGGCGGCTCCACGGAAAACCTGCGTCGCGTCAACTCGGGCAAGGCCCACTTCGGCACGGTCTATTCCGGCCATGTGTTTGCCGGCAGAAACGGCCTCATGGTCAACGATCCGACCAAATATGAAAACGTCCTGGCCATGGCCTACCTGTACGAAGCCCCGGCCCAGCTCATCGTCCGCAAGGATTCCGGCATCAACAGCGCCATGGATCTCGTCGGAAAGAAGGTCGGCGTGGGCAACGCCGGCTCCGGCGCCTACTCCTACTGCGAGATGTTCTTCACCCACCTGGGCATCTGGGACAAGATCGAGCGAAACGCCATGGGTTACAACGCAGCGGCCGACGCATTCGGCAACAACCAGCTGGATGCCTTCTGGCTGTTCACGGCTTATCCCAGCAGCGCCGTCATTCAGGCCGCCACCATGAATGAGATCGCCATGGTGAACCTGGATGCCGACGCCAAGAAGTTCGGTTTCTACGACAAGTACAAGAACTTCGTCGCCTGGGAAATCCCGACCAGCGACGGGAAGTACCGTGGGGTTGGGGAAAATATTCCCTCTTTCGTGGACACCACCCTGCTCGTCGCCTCCCCGGATGCTCCCGAAGACCTGGTCTACGGCATGCTGAAAGAGATCTTCACCCCTGAGGGCCTTGCCTGGATGGTCTCACAGAAGAAGACCTTCAAGGCTATGGCTGTTGAGAAGGGCACCAAGGGCATCGCCACTCCGCTGCACCCGGGTGCGGAAAAGTTCTGGAAAGAAAAGGGTCTTTTATAGTACTCTAAATTGGTTTCAGCTCCGGATTGCGGGTGGCGCCGATGCGCCGCCCGCGGTCCTGTTTCCTACAGGCGAATAACCCATAGCTCCGGCAGGTATTCCCGTGTACGAAAAATTAAGCTCTTTTGAGAAAATTGTTTTCGATGCCCTCGCCGTCTTTCTGGTGCTCTTCTACTCATGGTCGGCGGTCATCGAGCCGGCAGCCACCCAGTACCACCGGGGCATCTACGTCATCATCACCTACATTTTGTGCTTTCTGCTCTACCAGTCGAAAAACAAGATCTTGCGGGCGGTGGACTACCTCTTGATTGTGGCATCCGTCGTCACCGTGGGCTATTGGATTTACAATTTCGAGGCCATCAACTACCGGACCGGTGCGGAAAACCTCACGGACCAGTGGATGGCGGTGGTCGGCGTTCTGATCGGCGTCGAACTGGCCAGGCGGGTGGTGGGAAGCGTCTTCGTCATTTTGGGCGTCCTTTTTATCCTGTACGGGATGTATGGAGCCCACATGCCGGACCTGATCGCCCATGCCGGTGACACCCTGCCCGGCATGTGCACCAGCATCTTCTACGCCGCAGACGGCGTCTTCGGCATCATGGCCAACGTTTTAGCAACCTACGTGGTTCTTTTTGTACTTTTTGGGGCGTTTCTCGAAAAATGCGGCGCCCAGCGATTCTTCATCGACTGGCCCCTGGCCGCGGTGGGTCACAAAGTCGGCGGACCGGCCAAGGTCTCGGTCATCGCCAGCGGCCTGTTCGGCTCCATCTCCGGATCGGCCATCGCCAATACGGTGTCCACCGGTGCCTTCACCATCCCCATGATGAAAAAAGCGGGATTCCGTCCCCACATCGCCGGAGGCATCGAACCGGCGGCATCCATCGGCGGCATGTTCATGCCCCCCATCATGGGCGCCGGCGGATTCATCATGGCGGAAATGACCGGCGTCCCCTACTCCCGGATCATGCTGGTCGCCATCTTCCCGGCGGTCATGTACTTCTTCAGCGTCTACATGATGGTTCACTGGGAAGCCAAGATGTACAATGTCATCGGCGAGCGCTCCGAGCGAAGCGCCATGACCATCTTGAAGGAAGAGTGGCCCTACACCCTGCCCCTCGTCATCATCACCTATTTCATGCTGACGGGTTATTCTCCCGGCTATTCGGCCATCCTGGGACTCGCCACCTGCGTGGCCATCAGCCACAAGATCCCCGACACCCGGATCGACCTGACGGTCGCCTGGGTCATGGGCTTCGTTCTGGTGGGAGGATGGATTCTCAAGGGCATCGGGGCCGTATCTGGGGAAGCGCTGGTCACTTCCCTCTACCCCGTCATGAGACCCCGTGTGCTGATGCTCTACGGAATCATCTTTGCTGTCGCCTTTGCCCTGTGGCGCCGCTCCAAAGGGGCCGACATCCCGCACGAACTGAAACAGTTCGTGGTGGCCTGCCGCCAGGGCACCGAAAACAGCCTCAAGATCGGAGCCACCGTCGGGGTCATCGGCATCATCATCGGCGTTTTGACTTACAGCGGCTTGGTGCTGACTTTCGCCGACATCGTGATCGAACTGGCCGGCGGCTCCCTCCCCCTGACGATCCTCCTGATCGCCTTGGCCTCCCTGGTTTTAGGAATGGGGGTGCCGGTGACCGCGGCCTACCTCATTACGGCGGTCGTGGCGGTACCGGCCCTGACCCATCTGGGGGTGAACGAAATCGCCGCCCACATGATCGTCTACTGGCTGTCCCAGGACTCCAACATCACACCACCGGTCTGCATCGCCGCATTTGCCGGGGCGACCATCGCCAAGGCCAACATGTGGCGGACGGCCTTTGCGTCCTTTAAATTCGCCAAGTTCCTCTATCTGGGGCCTTTCCTGTTCGGCTACGTTCCCGGGTTTTCCCTCAACGGAACCCCGTTTGACATTGCCAAGGCCTTTGTGTTGATCATCATCGGCACCTATATTTACGCCTACCTCCTGAGCGGCCACTGGATCAAGCTGATGAGGGGTCAAATCAAGAAGGACGCCACCGTTTGAGACACACACAAAAAAGGACCCAAGGATGATGCCAACCCTGCCGGAAATTCAAATCAGACGCATCCTCTACCCCACGGACCTGTCCGACGGCGCGAGGCAGGCCTTTGCCTACGCCGTCAACCTGGCCAACCAGTACTGCGCCCAGTTGATCATTCTCCATGTGGTCGACACCACCCCCGAAATGGTGGACCACCATGTGATCGGCTACATCGGCGCCGAAGAGTGGGAAAAGATCAAGCAGAACAATATCGACGAAACCAGGGAGATTCTGATCGGCAAGCGGCGGGGAGAGACGGCTATCCGCGAGGTGTTGGATCGGTTCTGTGCCAACCTCCGGCCCGGGTCCGACGATCAGGTCGGCGCCATGGACGAAACCCTGGTGGTTCAGGGCAACCCCGTTAAGGAAATCCTGAAGACGGCGAAAGAGAAATCCTGCGATCTGATCGTCATGGGGTCCCACGGCCAGGGGGCTCTGATGGATGCCATGATGGGAAGCACCACCAGCCGAGTGCTCCGGCGATCACAAACGCCGGTGCTGGTGGTCCGCCTTCCAGAGGAGTGATCCGCCCGTCTTAACGTCGCGGAATGAAGCCCCGGATGGGGTCGCCCCCAATGACCCGCCGTTATCGGCGGGTCATTTTTTGTGGCGGAAAAGACTAAGAACGGTTTGGGATGCACGCCGGTCTGCCACCGTTTACATGCCCTTTTTAAAGAAATCCTCCGTATCGGAAATCGTGTCCGGCGCTTTGGTGTACTGGGTCGGAACCGTTCCCTCCTTGAAGCATTCGAAAATGGTCTTCCCGGATTCGGGTATGGGAAGAAGGCCCGTTTCCGCATCGATTCGCGTAAAGACGATGCCCTCGGGCACATCGAAATCCCGAATAGGCTTGCCTTCGTGGACCCGGCTCATAAATCCCAGCCAGATGGGGCTGGCCGCTCTGGAACCGGTTTCACCCCGGCCGAGGGGCCCCTCCTCGTCGAAGCCGACCCAGACGCCGGCGATGTACTCGGGAGAAAACCCCACAAACCATGCATCATAGAGGTTATTGGTCGTTCCGGTCTTACCGGCAACGGGCCGGCCGAGGGCCTTGACGCGCCTGCCGGTTCCCTCGTTGACGACGCTCTCCATCATGCTGGTCACAATATAGGCCGTCGTGTTTTCGATGACCTTCTCCTTTTCGATCGGGATCTCTTCGAGAAGGTTGCCGTCCCGGTCTTCGATACGGGTGATAAAAACCGGACGGATATGATAGCCCTGGTTGGCGAAGACCGAATAGGCGTTGACGAGCTCCAGCAGCGACACACCGCTCGATCCCAGGGCGATGGACAAATCCCGGTTCATTTCCGATGCGATGCCCAGACGTCTTGCATAATCGATGGCATAGTCGATGCCGATATCCCTCAGGACCTTGACGGTAACCACATTGAGGGAGCGGGCGAGGGCGTTGCGCAAAAGGGTCGGCCCGGTAAAAGTGTCCTTGTAATTTTTCGGTTTCCAGACCATCTCCCGCTCGGTGTCTTCGAAGACGATTGGCGAATCCACCACCACCGATGCCGTCGTGTAGCCGTGATCGATGGCAGCGGCGTAGATGATCGGCTTGAACGCGGACCCCGGCTGTCGTCGGGACTGAATCGCGCGGTTGAACTGGCTTTCCTCGAAATCCCTTCCTCCGATCATGGCCTTCACCTGTCCGGATCCCGCCTCGATGCACAGAAGGGCGGACTGGGCCTTGGGAACTTGTTCCAGGGTCATTCGCCAGCCGCCGTCTGACAGCGGCTCCACCAGTTGAACGTCGATCACATCACCCGCCGACAGCACCCGGCTTGGCCGGGTCACGGGAGCCGCGTCGGAACGGATATCCGGATTCGGTTGACGTGCCCAGGCCATATCCTTCACGTTGATGACACCAGTCGTTTGAGGCGTTGCGACGGTGACGGTCTTTTTCCCGTCGCTCACCCCTGTCACGATCCCGGTCACGATCCCCCCGGCTACCGGGGGTAAATCGGGATCGATGGCCGCCGACAACTCGCCCATGGCCTCCTCGATCTGCGCCGGATCGACATGTCGCCGGGGTCCCCGGTATCCCTGCCGTTTGTCAAGGGCCCTTAGGCCGCTTTCAATCTCTTCTCGTGCCGCCGTCTGCATGCCCGCATCGACGGCGGTGAAAATTCTAAGGCCGTCGTTGTAGAGCCGTTCGGGGCCGTATTTATCTTCCACGAATCGACGCACAGTTTCCGTGTAATAGGGGACCTTTTCAGCGAACCAGTTTCGCCGCTCCTTGATATCCAGGGGTTCGGCGGCGGCGGCGGCGGCCTGCTCGGGGGTGATGTAGCCCTCTCCAGCCATTCGATTGAGCACGTAGAGCTTTCGCTGACGGGCCCGCTCCGGATACCGATGGGGGGAATAGCGGCTCGGCGCCTGGGGCAGTCCGGCCAGCACGGCACATTCGGCCAAGGAGAGATCCTTGACGGATTTACCGAAGTAGTTCTGGGCGGCCGATTCCACCCCGTAGCCCCCATGCCCCAGATAAATCTGATTGAGATATAGATAGAGAACCTCTTCCTTGGAAAAGGCCTTGCTGATCCGGTAGGCCAGGATGGCCTCCTTGAGTTTGCGCTGATAGCTTCTTTCCGGGGTGAGGAAAAAGGACTTGGTTACCTGCTGGGTGATGGTGCTGCCTCCCTGCACGATGGCTCCGGCCTCTATGTTCTTGAAGAATGCCCGGGTAATGCCCTGGTAGTCGATGCCCTGGTGCTCCCAGAACCGGGCATCCTCGGCGGCGACAAACGCGTCGATGAGCATCCGAGGCATCTCGGAGAGGGGCAGAACAATCCGCCTTTCCTTGTAGAACTCGGCTATTTTTTCGCCGTCGTCGGCAAACACCTCGGTAATGGTGGGGGGGCGGTAGTCGGCGAGGGAATCGATTTTCGGCAGCCCTTCGCTGATATACAAATACAGACCAACAAGGCCTGCCGCCCCGGCGGCGGCGAGAAAAAACCCGAGGCCGAGACACCAGTAGAATAGGGTTTTGAGCCATCCTCGGCGTTTTGGGGCCGGTGCGTTGTCGTCGTGGTTCTCTTTGGTATCGGAGTGGTTTTCCATGGTTGAACACCATTCACAGCTGCGCGGCAGCGGGGCTAACGCGAGCGTTAGGAGGTTGGTTTAAAAAATTACATCTAGCATAACATGCTCCGGCAAGCAATAGGTGCTGTGATGAAAACGGTTGACATGACGAACGGTTATCGGTACTGCTTCCTATTTTAGGACCATCGATGGCTGGGGGCAGGACGGCACCGGCAAGACCGACCCGGCCGCCCCAGAGAGGACGACCGCAATGATTGCTCTGGATTTCAAAAAAACCGGCGGGCTCGTGCCCGCCATCGCCCAGGATTCCCAATCCGGGGAGATCCTGATGCTGGCCTTTATGAATGAAGCGGCGTGGGAGAAAACCCTCCACACCCGTGTGGCCACCTATTGGAGTCGAAGCAGAAACGAACTCTGGGTCAAGGGCGGTACGTCGGGCCACGTGCAGCGGGTGACGGAAATCCGGGTCGACTGCGACAACGATACCGTGCTGCTTAAAGTCGAACAAGTCGGCGGCGGTGCTTGTCATACGGGTCACCGCAGCTGTTTTTACCGAAAAGTGACCGGCCATACCCTTACCGTCGAG
>JASFIA010000118.1:0-6929 GCA_050122915.1 Desulfobacterales bacterium
TCTATGGGAACGCAGCGCGGAATCCAAAGGGGGCATCCGGTAACCGGATGCCCCCTTTGGATTGAGAATGATGACCGCCGTCTCTGGTACAAGTCGTTGCCGGGACCTATTGAGGGTCCGATGGGTCGACCGCATCTGGTTGGTTTGCAGGCGGGGGAATGAGGGCGTCGATGTGCTTTTTTAGCGAGTCCACATCGAACTGGGAGAGGTTGAAGGGGTACTGGCTGTCCGACGATAACGCGGGAAGCCCGGCGTCTTCGGTCGATGCTTTGGGGAAGACCGAGAGGGTATAGGTTTTGTCCGCCTCGACGGTGATCCGTATGTCCGGTTCGCCCTGGCTTCCCTTGTCAGTCTCGCTGCGGTAGCCGTCGGCCTTGAGATCGGCCATGAAATCGAGGATGCCGGCGACCGGCTCGATGGCCGCTTCCGTTCCGTCTTCCGATTTCCATACGGTCCGGGTATCCGGTGTTTTTTCCGACCCCTTTTCCTCCGGGTCCTCCATCGCGGTCCCCTCCGTGGGTTCGGGGGGCACTACCGCCACCGAGAGACGCAGGGCGTTCCCATTGGCTTCGATGTCGAGACTTGTGGCGGCCGTTTTGTCGAAGGACATCACCTGGAGATCCCTGAAGTCCGCCAGGGGTTTGTCGACCACCGATCGGAAGTCCCCTTCGGCATGATAGACTTTTGGATCGTCCGGCAGGCGAATGTGGGTGTGGCGGAACGTACCGGCCACCTTCCCAATATCGATCTGCCGCTTTAGGGTGTCTCCCTCCCAGGCTTTGAGAAGCACTTTCCGGGCGTCGTCGAGCTCATAGCGGGCAACTTCGCCCGATTCCGAGACAAGGGTGGTGAGGGTCAGCTCGTCAATGGCGTCTAAGACCCTGTCCACCTTGGCGTCGTCGGCCGGATAGCCGCCGGGGAGAAGGCGCCATCTGCCGTCCTTCTTTTCCAAAAGCACCGGCCCCTCAGGTCCTGCAAGTTCTATCTTGTCGATGGTCTTCGCGCTGATCGCCGGCAGGGTCGGAAGCTCATAGCGGGTCCGGTCGGTCTCTCGAAAGGCCACATACAGGCCCAGGGCTACAATGATAACAGCCAGAAAGACATATTCTTTTTTTACGGTCATGAGTGTCCTGTCCATTCTCTGAGATCGGCGGTTTACCGATCCGTTTCGAACATCTGTTGAATGGCCTTCTTCCGGCTCCTGCGCCGGACCCACACCCCAAGCCCGAACAGCACGACCAGAATCGGCAGGCCGGCAATGCTGACAGTCTTGATAGCCGTTTTGGTGACGGCATCGGCAGGGGCCAGGGGATTGAATCGCTGCACCTTGCTGCGCATGACGGCGATGTCGTCGCGGCCGTTTAAATGGTCGATCATGTTCATCACGAACATGGCGTTGGGACTCTGGCCGTCGGGATCGAGAACCCGGTCCTGGACCATCTCCGCGGAGGCAACGAGAAGAATCTTCGCGGGGACGCCTCTCTCGACGGTCGGGGCATCGGCCTGCACTTCGGGCGTTTTGGCGGTTTCGGGGGCCGCACTATCGGTGTCGCCGTCCGCCGCGGCACCCCCCTCCGGGCCCTCACCGCCATCGGCCTCTTCATTGGGTCTTTCGGGGACCGGCTTGCCGGCGAAGTAACTGGGGAAAGACCCTTCGATCAGGTAGGCCAGCGGCAGGCTTTCCATTTCCCCGTCGTCCGGCGGCGGAGCTATGGCCATCGGGTCCAGGCGGATAGGCGCCTCCATCCGCCAGGAGCGGTCCGAGGAACTGAAGAGCCGGTGGGCCGTCAGGCCGTTGTCCGTCAGGCGCTTTTCATCGGTTTCGAGGGGGGAGATCTGAAGGGCGATCAGTCCTTTGATATTGCTCAGTACATCGATCTCCTTGGTGATGTTCTCGTTTTGGATGATCGGGGCGAAATAAATGGCCTGCTCCCCACCGCCGAATTCCTGGCCGATGGGCTGCTTGTAGCAATTTTCGTCTAGCGCGAGGGTGTTGGATATGTGGATGCCATAATGGGTCAGGAGCTTTTCCAAGCCGGTGTCGAAGGGCTGAAGCCCGCCTCCCATGGCGCCTAAAGGACGCCCTCCGGGTCCTGTCATCTGGGTGAAGGCGTCGATGAACAGGGCGAGATTGGTACCCCGCATCAAGGCCTGATCGATCTGGTAAAGGGCGTAGTCGGACAAGGGTTCGGTCGGCCTGACCACCAGCAGGGTTTCGATGCTTTCGGGCACGGGATTCGTTGCGGCATTGATTTGATTGAAGGAGTAGGTTCGTGAGGCGATGGTGTTGAAGGTGGACATACCGCCTTCCTGGGGAGATCGCCCGCCGAACAGGGACGGGGTGCCGAAATCGGCAAGATAGCCCAGGGTCTCGTTGATGTCGATTAGGGAATCGATGCCGTCGCTGATGGTACGATCCAGGGTGTCGATGTCGGCCATTTCATACTGGGTGCCGATAATAGGCAGGCGGTAGACGTTTAGGAGGGGTACGGTCAGCACCTTCTCCCCGTACGTCATGACCAGCCCGATGACGCCGCTGCCGGCCGAGACGCCCGCCTGGTCGATGGCGGGCCATTTGAGGTTGACCAGCCCGAATTCTTCGGTCAGGGTTTTCTGTTCCGCTTCGGTGGCGGGGTCCACCAGTCGGTAGTCCAGCTTGTCGTAGGTCCTGGCGTTGAGGTCCGCGACGGTTTTCTCGAGCGCTTCGGGCAGCGTTGGCAGCGCCTCGACCCCGATGATGGGCGATACCTCTTTGAGGCTCGACGACATGTAGAGTGTGAGGCGTATTTTGTCGTCGAGGTTCAGCAGGGCGGAGACCTTGTTGTTGAGCTTCTGAATGGCGGTCGTCACCTTATACTCGAGACCCTCCGTGGTGGCGATGGTGGGAATCCGCTCGACCTGATCGCCGTGGATCATGACCATCCCCATATATGCCCGCTTGAATTTGACTTCGTCCTGCTCGATGGCCTGGATCTGTACGGGATTGATGCCGTAGCTGTCGGCAAGTTTCTGGTTGGTCGACCCCTCCAGGACGCTGTCCCCCTCGTCCGCGTCCACGTCAAAGAACCGGTAGTTGAAATAGGCGTTGCCGTGGAGGGCGTACTCCTCGAGAAGATCTCGAAGGTAGCGTTCGATGCCGTTATAGGGAGCCGGGAGGTCTCTGCTGAAAAAGACATTGATGGTGAGGGGTTCCGACAGGGTGGACACCACCCGCCGGCTGGCCTTCGAGATGGAGTAGATGCCGTTCTCCGTCAAGTCCACCCTGAAAAACAGGGTGATTCCGGCCAGATTGATCAATACGACCACCGCCAGGTATACGATCAGTTTGCCGTATTTTCCGTAGGGGTTCGGTGCAGCCATTCCACGCTCCTTATTCTTTTTCCTGCATGACCAGGTGGGCCCCGTACAGTCCAATGAATGCAACGCTCAGAAAGTAGATGATATCCCTGGAATCGATGATTCCTTTTGAAATATTCTGAAAATGATAGCCGGCGCCGATATTGTTAGCCACCCCAACCAGGCTCTGGGGAAAAAAGAACAGCATCCGGTCGAAGACCGTCAGAGCGAAGCAGATGAGGGCTCCGACGATGAAGGCGATGATCTGGTTTCGGGTGAGGGCCGAAGCGAAGATGCCGATTCCCGTATAGGCGGCGCCAAGAAGCAGCGCCCCGGCATAGCCCCCGACGACCGGTCCCCAGTCGAGGTCGCCGATGGTGGAAATCAGCAACGGATAGGCCAGGGTCGGAATCAAGATGGCGGCCACCATGGCGACGCCGGCCAGAAACTTGCCAACGATGATGTCGCGGAAAGACAGGGGCAGAGTCAATAGGGTCTCGTAAGAGCCCCGGTTGATCTCCTCCGAGAAGAGCCGCATCGTGATCGCCGGTACGACGAAGGAGAAGGTGATCGGCAGCAGGTTGAAAAAGTTCCTCATGTCCGCCTGGTTGAAGACGAAAAAAGTGGAAAAAAAGAGCCAGCCGATCACCAACAGAAAGACGGCAATGACGATATAGGCGATGGGGGAGATGAAATAGTCTTTGATTTCTTTGTTCAAGATGCTCAGAGACTGCGGCATATCAGTTCTCCTTGGTCAGCTCGCGGAAGATGGTTTCGAGGTCTTTGGTCTGTTGAACCATACCCGTGAGAATCCAGTCGGTGGCGCGAACAGCCTCATATATCTGTCGGCGTCGATCGCCGTCGCAGATGAGCCTCACGTTGAGTTCGCCGTTGTCGCTCCCCTGGGCAATGGCCACTTCTCTGACGCCGTCGATGGCTTCCATGCGGGTCTTGACCGCCTCGAATTCGGCATCGATAAAAGAGAGATGGAGAGCCATCTGGCCTCCGTCGGACTGCATCAGGTTTTCGGTCCGGTCGTCGGCGACGATTTTTCCTTTATGGATGATCGCAATGCGGTCGCAGGTGGCCTGAGCCTCGCTGAGAATGTGGGTTGACAAGATTACCGTTTTTTCCGTGCCGATGCGACGGATGATGTCTCTGATTTCGACAATCTGATTCGGGTCGAGGCCGGAGGTGGGTTCGTCCAGAATGAGAATTTCCGGGTCGCTCATCATGGCGTGGGCCAGGCCCACCCGCTGCTTCAGTCCTTTCGAGAGTTCGTCGATGGCCTTGTGCATGATGCCATCGAGCCCGCAGAGGCCGACCAGTTCCCGGAGGCGCCGGGGACGCTCCCCTTCGGAGAGCCCTCGGATTTTGGCGATATAATCGAGATAGTCGAACACGAGCATGGTCGGGTAAAGGGGGGCGGACTCCGGAAGATAGCCCATCATCCGTTTAATGGTGAGGGGGTCGTCATCGATGGACGCGCCCTTTACCGTTATGGTCCCGGAGCTGGGTTTGAAATAGCCGGTCAGCATTCGTAGCGTCGTCGTTTTCCCGGCACCATTGGGGCCCAGCAAGCCCAATATCTCACCTTTTTCAATGGTTAGATTGATGCCGTCAACCGCGCAGAACCGATCGTAATATTTGGTCAGTTGATCGACCTGAATCATGCCGATGTCCTCCTAAACCGAATAAAACCGCCGCTGAAACCGGCGGAAGTTCCCATGCCGATAGGGCTGGCGTCGTGGTGAATTCTCCAGTGGCCCGTCCTGCCAAGTGGGGAAAGGCTGTCGATTTACAAACCGGTACCTCTGCCATGATTTCATTCGATGATCAATGTCTTTTATGGATTGATGCGATTCTGACAGGGATTTCTTCCGATATGGCGACCGTTCCGGGAGATCGGGAACGTGCAGGCCTCTCGGCAGCTCCGGTCCGGGGTGGAAGCCGACCGTTCGACGGTGTTACCGTCCGGGGCATCGGGTGGCGCGAGGGGGATCGACGGTATCCGATCAGGAAGCGCTGACATATCCGGAATCCTCCTTGAATCCAGATCCGGGAAACGGCGGTTCAATGAAACCGATTGACCTTAGACTAACAGTAACCTGCCAATATAAATACCTATCGGTCTTTGTCAATCGGTTTCGGAAACGGCCTTTCATAGACGTCGACGCCATGGCATCGGGTGAGGGGATGGTGCGGTCAGGAAGGACCGGTCCGGTCCGGCTTTCCAGCCTCCGACTGCGCATCCAGCCGTTCGCGGATGCGCGTCAGCTCCGCGCTCATTTCCTGGATGGAGGTCAGGAGCCTGTCATCGGCGCCCCTGTTGTCGACAGGGTTTTTGTGCTCCGTGCCAAGGTGTTTCGATATCTCGTCCAATCGGATGCCCAGCGAGACGATCAGGAACAGGAGCAGGGCGAATGCGTAGTCCTCCCTTCCCCAGTCCAGGAAAAGCGCGCCAAACAGCGACACTCCGATAAACACCCCGCCGGTGATGGTGTAGGCATAGTCGCTGATCCGGAATTTCATCTGAGGGTCCTTTCACGCATGGTCCGCCCACCTCAGCCCTTGACGGCAATGGAAGTCGGCAAGGTGGCGCATTCAGCCACCGGTGACCGGAGCCGCTCACCATTGCGGCGGCATTTCGTTTGCCTTCGATGGGAACGGATCGAAACAGAACGCCGGCTATTGCGGCCAATTGCATACCACGGGAGGGCCCATCTGAAAAGGCGGTTCGTCCCATAATTCCCGGAGGCTGCGTAAGGGGTGGTCTGCCGCTCCGCAAGGGCAGGAGGCGAAGGATCGGCGTCAGTGGGTGAAAGGAAATGGCGCGCCCTGCGACAAAGCGTTAACCCATTCCGTCGGGTTGCCCGTTTCGATAATCGATTTACCTTGGTTTACGATCAACACCATGGCATGAGGAGACGATCATGACGCCCCTCCCTACTATCATCCGATTCCGGATCGCAGTGAGCGCTCTCGTGTTCTCGGTTTTTTTGTTTCTTCCGGCAGCCGCCTTCTCCGCTGTCGATCACAGCCAGTTTTCCGAGCTTCTTGACCTGTATCTGAACGACGAACGCGTGGACTACTCGGGCTTTAAAAGGGACGAGGCCCGCCTGGACGCGTATCTGGCCCGTCTTGAAACCGTGGATGTGGATGCTCTGAACCGAAACGAGCAGTTCGCCTTTTATAGCAACGCCTACAACGCCTGGACCATTAAATTGATCCTTACCGGTTACCCCGGCATCGATTCCATCAAGGACCTTGGCAGTGTGTTCAGATCGCCGTGGAAAAAAAAGCTGGTGCGGCTCAACACGGGTGTTCTCACCCTGGATGAGGTCGAACACGACATTCTCCGGCCGCGATTCAAGGACCCCAGGGTTCATTTTGCCATCAACTGTGCGGCAAAAAGCTGCCCGCCGCTCTATCCGGAGGCATTTGTAGGAGATCGGCTCGATGACCAGCTCGATGACGCGACCCGGTCATTCATCAACGATCCAAAGCAATACCGCATCGAAGGGGACACTTTGATGGTCAGCCGTATTTTCAAATGGTTCGGGGAGGACTTCGAGGACGGCCCCCTGGCGTTC
>JASFIA010000119.1:0-6893 GCA_050122915.1 Desulfobacterales bacterium
CAAGGAAGCATCGGGCGCTCCGCTCCCAGGAATAAGGAAGCGCTGCCTTGCGGCAGGTCTCCGGATCCAAAGTCAAGCAATCGAGCGCGGCCTGCCTCAACTCCTGGCTCAAGAAACCGGTTTTCCAATGGTCGATGATGTCGATCGGTCCCCGCACCGGGAATCCGGCCACGGGTACGCCGCATGCCAGTGCCTCGAGCATGACGATGCCGAAGGTGTCCGTGCGGCTGGGGAACACGAAGACATCCGATGCCGCATAATGGCGGGCCAGGTCGACGCCGGTTCTCGGGCCTAGAAATAGGGCTTCCGGAAACCGGGCTTTCATCGCTCCCATTGCCGGCCCGTCTCCCACCACCAGTTTGGTCCCCGGCAGATCCATGGACAAAAAGGCCTCGATGTTTTTCTCGACAGCGACCCTTCCAACATAGGTGAAAACGGGTCGAGAGCATTTCAAAAACGCCTTGTCTCTGGGCCGGAAGAGATCCGTATCCACCCCTCTTGGCCATATGATGATATTGGTGAAGCCTTTCGATTCCAATTCCTGCTTCAGAGGAATCGATGATATCATCACCCGGGCCGCACCGTTGTGGAACCAGCGCATCAGACCCAAGATCAACGGCCCCGGAATCCTGAATCGCATCTCGATATACTCATCGAACCGGGTACAGAACGCCGTTGAAAACGGCTGTCCTCGGCGACGGCAATAGGTGCGTCCGGCAAGACCGATGGGGCCCTCGGTAACAATATGAACGGCCTCTGGCCGAAATCGATCGAGAATGCGAAAGGTCCGCTCCAACGGATTGACGGCAAGGCTGATCTGTGGATAGGTGGGGCAGGGGATGGTTTTCGAAAAGGTTCCGGGATGAAGGCAGCAAACCGTGTGGCCCATGGATTCCACTTCCTGTATCGTTCGGGACAAGGTGGTGACGACGCCGCTGATTTGAGGGTGCCACGCATCGGTGAGAATGGCGATTCGCATGGTGTTGTCCGTGTTGTGGGGCCTCTCGCCCGGGTGATGCCGGTAGAGGCGTTGAAATGGAAACTGGAACCCTGATCGTTGCATGTTAGGCGACGATGAGCAGGTGGGTAGCAGTTACGGATTAGGGTGTCAATCGGGGGCAGCATACGGCTTTTCTGGGGGCGATGAGGGCGTTGTCATGGTCTCGGATTCCACCACCTCCCCTGTCTGTACCTGTAACGCGTGGCACTTGTCGGACACCAAAACATCGACAACGGCGCTGGGAGGGTGAAATGGCAAAATCGATCGACATCGGTTTGGACGACGCCCTCAGGCTGACACTGGAACGCATTTCGCCCATGGCCCCCAATGCCATCGACTTAAGCGATGGCGTGGACCGAATCGTTTCACAGACCGTCAGGGCCAGGGTCGATTCGCCTTCGGTGGATGCGTCCCTAAGGGATGGTTATGCGGTCGTGGCATCCGATGTTTCCGGGGCGGCACCATCGACTCCGGTTTGTCTGCGAGTGGCAGGTCGAATGGCCCCCGGTGGCCGGGAGGACATGGAGGTCCTCTCCGGAACAACGGTCCGGGTGCTGACCGGAGCCAAAATCCCATCCGGCGCGAATGCGGTGATTCCCGACGAATTCACCGAGCGAAAAGGGGCGAAGGTGTGGATCCGGGGCGGTGCCGTGCCCGGTCGACACATTCTCCCCAAAGGCGCCGACATTTCCGGGGGCGAACCGGTGGCAGTCCCTGGTGACCGACTGACGCCGGGCAGGATCGGTCTATTGACCGCCGCCGGGCACTGTCGCATCCTGGTGACTGGTCGGCCACTGGTGGCCGTCGTCGCCACTGGCGACGAAGTCGTGGCGCCGGGATTGCCCCTGGCAGAGGGTAAGCTCTATGCCAGCAATTTGTCGACAATATCGGCCTGGTGCCGACGCTTAGGCATGGACACCCGTTGTTCTGTCGCAAGGGACGATCCGGGTGCCCTTCTCAGCACTTTGCAGACCGCGCTCAGCACATCCGATGCCCTGATTACCACCGGCGGTGCCTGGACCGGGGATCGGGACAGGGTTGCCCGGACTCTGAACCGCCTGGATTGGACCCTTGTATTTCACCATGTCCGAATCGGGCCCGGCAAAGGGGTCGGCTTCGGGATGCATTCTGAAAAACCCGTATTCATCCTTCCCGGAGGCCCTCCCTCCTGCCTGATGGGCTTCCTTCAAATCGCACTGCCGGGTCTTATGCGGCTTTCCGGCGTATCATCCCCGGGACTTTCAAGGGCGCGTCTTAGACTGGCCGAAAATCTGGCCGGTCGATCCCGCGATTGGACCCAGTTTCGATTCGGTACCATCGAAACAGATAACGGCATGCCCCTGTTCAGGCCGTTGGGCAGGGGCAGTCGCCTGCAGTCCATGGCGGAAGCCCAAGCCGTCGTAGCCATACCGGAGGGTGTGACTCAATTTCCTGCCGGCACGGTGGTGTCGGCTCAAATGCTGGAATCATTTCCAACCATCGATCGGCGGGAGGGATTCCGGGGGTAATGCAAACGGCCATGGGTGTGGGCCCATCTTCCGGCAAATCCTTCCTCCCACAGGATTTTGAAGGCAACGGACCCTCACCGGCGTTGCACCGGGAATGGAGGTAACCGTTGCAAATCGCCCTTCAAATGTGTATTCAAGGAGCCCCGGCGAGGTGATGCAGTCCCATTCGCGGCGGCAGGGCTCGACCCAGTGGATGAGACAACGGTCACTCACCGACCACGGCAACACCGAAGACCAGGGATGGATTCCACATAGGCAGCCGTGAAATCAATGGATCTCAAGTGCCGACAAGGAGGGTTTTCAATGAAACGGTTTGTTCCGCTTTATGTCATGGGTATGGTCCTCGTCTTCGCATCTGTCGCAGCGCTCCCCAGCGCCCTCGCCGAAACGACCTTGAACTACAGCAGTTTCTTCCCGCCGACCCACATCCAGAGCCAGCTTGCAGAATCCTGGTGCAAGGAAGTCGAAAAGCGCACCGAAGGACGGGTAAAAGTCCAGTACTTCGCAGGGCAGACCCTGACCAAGGCCAAACAGACCTACGACAGTATTTTGGACGGGATCGCTGATGTCGGCACCTCCGCCCTGGCATACACCAAGGGACGTTTTCCGGTCATGTCCGCCATCGACCTTCCTTTCGGCTACCCTTCCGGCGTTGCCGCCACAGCCGCTGCGAACGATCTTTACATGAAGCTGAAGCCCGTAGAATTCGATGACACCCAAGTGATGTATTTCAACGCCCACGGACCGGGATTTATCCATACCCGGGACACGGCTGTTCGCTCTCTGGGGGACCTGAAAGGGCTCAAGATCCGGTCCACCGGAATGAGCGCCAATGTCGTCAAGGCGTTAGGCGCCACGCCGGTTCCAATGCCCATGCCCGACTCGTACCAGGCGCTACAGAAGGGTGTCGTCGACGGGTCCGCCTACCCGGTCGAGGCCAACAAAGGATGGAAGCTGGGAGAGGTTGTCAAATATGTGACCTACGCCTATCCAGCCGCTTATACCACCTGCTTCTTTGTTGTCATGAATAAGGACAAGTGGCGTTCCCTGGATCCCAAGGATCAGAAAATCATCGGGGAGATTAATCGGGAGTGGGCCGTCAAGCACGGAGAGGCCTGGGATACCAGCGACAAAGACGGGGAGGGGTTCTTCCTCTCCCGGGACGGCAATGAAATCATATCGGTCGATGACGGCGAAGCCGCCAAATGGGGAGAGGCGGTGGCCCATTTGATCGACGAGTACGCCAAGGAACTCGACGGCAAGGGAGTGGATGGAACCACCGTGGTCGGTTCGATACGGGATTCCCTTGTATCTCGGGGTCAATAAGAACAAGCGGTCGTCAGGGCGTCCAAAAAGAAAATGATCTTGCTCGCGGTGACGGGGGAGAACATCCTCGCGTCGGCCGCCAAGCCGGATCCTTCTGAAGGGCGCCCGTTTTTCGTGGTGAGGCCGTCCCATTACAGCAGATGCCCGTAGAGGGGCGGTTGCCTCGGTTCAAGGACAGAGACATATGGATTCGGATTGGAAATTTCTTCGACGCGTTACCAGTGGCATGCGGTCGACCGGCGCCCTGATGCTGGTTGCCATGACGGTCCTGACCTGCGCCGATGTCATCGGCCGCTTCTTCAAACACCCGGTTTTTGGCTCCGTCGAACTCATGAGCTTCATGGGCGCACTGACCGTGGCCATGGCCCTTCCGGATACCCATGCCGCCCGAGGCCATATCGGGGTTGAACTCTTTGTCAATCGGCTACCGGGAAAACCCCGGGCCATCATTGGTCTGATCTCCGGCCTGATGAGTCTGATCCTTTTCTTTCTGGTCAGTTGGCAGATGCTCGAATACAGCTTCAAGATGATGAAATCCGGGGAAGTGTCCATGAACCTTTCCTTGCCCGAATACCTCATCATTTGTTCTGTGGCCGTCGGATTCACGGTCTTTACCGTGGCGATCGCCAAAGACGTCGTGGATGCGATGGGAAAACTGAGAGGAAAATGAGCCCCACACTGATAGGCCTTTTAGGCATTGCCGTTATGGTAATGTTGTTTTTGACTCGGATGCCCGTTGCCTATGTGATGGCGCTGGTGGGCTTTTCCGGGTTCAGTGCCATGATTTCTCTCAAGGGCGGATTGAACCTTCTGGCAAAAGATTTCTACGAGGTGTTTTCCAACTATGACTTAACCACCATCCCCCTTTTTGTTCTCATGGGGCAGCTTGCTTTCAGCAGCGGCATCAGCCGCCGGCTCTATGACGCCGCCTACAAGTTCCTTGGCGGTATCCGGGGAGGGCTCGCCATCGCCACGGTATCCGCGTGCACCGCATTCGGGGCCGTGTGCGGTTCGAGCGCCGCGACCGCGGCAACCATGGCGACAGTGGGCATGCCCGAGATGAAGCGATTTGGTTACGGAGACGAGATGTCGTCGGGATCAGTGGCGTCAGGCGGGGGGCTGGGGATGATCATGCCACCCAGCGTCGTCCTGATCATCTACGGTATCCTGACGGAGCAGTCCATCGGCAAGCTGTTTGTCGCCGGAATTTTGCCAGCCATCCTGGTGACGCTCCTCTTCATCGTTACCATACTGATCTGGTGCATGTTCGCCCCCGGCCAAGGACCCAGCGGGGAGACGTTCCCGCTGAAGGCGAAACTGCGGTCGCTCCTCGACCTGGGGGAAACCATCGCCGTGTTCCTCCTGGTCATGGGAGGGTTGATCCTGGGTTTGTTTACGCCCACCGAGGCCGCCGCCGTCGGCGTAATGGGGGTGCTTCTTGCCTCGCTGGTTCATCGGCAACTCACGTGGGTAAAATTCAAAGGCGCCCTGATCGCCTCCATGCGCACCTCATGCATGATCATGGTGTTGGTTGCCGGGGCCACCGTATTTGGCAAATTTATGGCGGTAACCCGGATTCCCTTCGACATCGCTTCCTGGATCGGTGGATTCAACCTGCCGCCCGTCGCTCTCCTGGGGATGGTGGTCACGGTTTATTTCTTCGGGGGCTGCTTTATGGATTCTCTCGCTCTCGTCATGCTGACCGTCCCCATTTTTTATCCCCTGGTACTAGAGACAGGGTACGATCCCATCTGGTTCGGCATCATTATCGTGATGGTCACCGAGATGGGCGTGATCACCCCTCCTGTCGGCATCAACGTTTATGTCGTCTACGGCGTGGCGAGGGGGTTGCCAGGTGGGATCGAGTTGGAGTCCATCTTCAAGGGCATCGCTCCCTTTCTTATCGCCGTCATTGTCGGCATCATCCTGATGCTGCTGTTTCCGCAGATTGTTCTCTATTTGCCGAATATGATCTATTAAGCATCCCAGGGGAGGCAAGGGGGCGAGCCTCTTCCAAGGCGCTCTCCCTCTCAATGCACTGGTCATCCCAGGCCAGCTGTGCTACTAAAGGGCCCGCATCGATCCCATTGACGGTTCCCGGCCGGTTTCTGTTGGTCACTCTCCGGACATCCGACGGGGGCTGCTTCCCAAAGCCGAAGGGACGGGCATCGGGGTACCGGTTCCCAGAGACGGGTGCCGTTGGCATTGGCGCCATTGGGTCTTACTATTGATAACCATCGCTTTTTGAAGCCTTTTGGCTGAGTTCCATGGGCTGAATCGGGGAGACCCGTCATCTGCTTCGCCCGTATGCCGGATGAAACGCCGATGATAGTGGAGGTTCCATGAAAGTCATTCGCGTCAACATGACTACCAAGACGATTCAAACGGAAGACTTGTCGGCGGCATATATCGGTTTGGGCGGTCGAGGGCTCATTGCGGCCCTCATCAACAGCGAAGTCCCAGCCCATTGCGATCCCTTAGGATACGAAAACAAGCTCATCTTTGCCCCAGGACTCCTGGGCGGCACGGCGCTCGTCAATACCAGCCGAATCGCAGTGGGCGCCAAAAGTCCGTTGACCGGCACCATCAAGGAAAGCAACGCCGGAGGAACCTTCGGGGATGCCGCGGGTCGACTCGGGATCGCGGCCATTGTGATCGAAGGGCAGGATGCGGAGGGGGGGCTGTCCGTTCTCCACATTGACGAGAACACCCGTCCCAGGCTGCTGGAAGCCTCAGATCTTAGGCATCGAAAAACCTATGAGACTGTCGAACGGCTTCTGGATATCCACGGACCCCACCATTCGGTCATGTGCATCGGGCCGGCAGGGGAATACCGGCTGCCGGCGGCTTCCATCCAGTCAACCGACACCAAAGGCCGGCCATGCAGGGCCGCCGGACGCGGGGGATTGGGCGCTGTCATGGGCTCAAAGGGACTGAAAGCGGTTGTCCTGGATCAGCGGGGAAACGCCGAGGAGACCGTTGCCGATCCGGAGGCCTTCGCCGCCGCGGCTGCAGCCTTCGCTGCCGCCGTCAGGGAGGATCCGTTCAGCGGTCAAGTC
>JASFIA010000120.1:0-6888 GCA_050122915.1 Desulfobacterales bacterium
GGTAATCAAGGGCGGAGATCACCCGCCATTCTCCAGCGGCTATGAGGTGACACTATCGTGAAAACCATCGTACGTTCTGCCGGTCTGCTGGCACTAGCCTTTTTGCTGGTAGCGGCCTCTGCTGCCGGCAACGGTCCCGGCGCCCTGGCTTTGGCCGACGATACCGGGGTGTCGGAAGAAGAAAGTGATGACTGGGAAGAGGCGTTCGAGGACTGGGAGGATGAGGGTGCCGAGGTGGTTCCGGCGGTTCCGGATCCGATCGAGCCATGGAATCGGGCCATGTTCCACGTCAACGACAAGCTCTATTTTTGGGTTTTAAAGCCCGTCGCCCAGGGCTACCGATACGTGGTTCCGGAGGTGGTCCGGAGGGGGGTCAACAATTTTTTCACCAATATCACCGCCCCCATCCGCATCGTCAACAGCGCCCTTCAAGGAAAGGGCGATCGAACGTCGATAGAGGCCGGTCGGTTTGTCATCAACTTGATCGAAGGGGGCCTGGGATTCGGGAACGCAGCCGACAACTATCCAGAGCTGGCCTCGAGTCCTGAAGATTTCGGCCAGACCCTCGGCTATTGGGGAGTCGGAAACGGGTTTTTCATCATTTGGCCCGTTTTAGGACCGTCCACCTTCAGGGATTCGGTGGGCCTTGTGGGGGATTACTTTCTGCATCCCGTCACCTATGTGGAGCCCATGGAACTCCGGCTGGGGATCCGCGGATACGAGATCGTGAACCGGACATCCCTCCGCATCGGCGATTACGAGGCCTTAAAGGCGGCAGCGATCTCTCCCTACGACGCCTTGAAAGACGCGTACCTTCAAAACCGCCATCAGCTCGTCAACCGATAACCCTTGAGGGTGGGGCGCACCGGAGCCTTAGGGTTCGATGCCGCTCATCTGTTCCAACGCCAGCATGAGGGCATGGGTACCAGACCGCCCGTGGCCGTTTGCTTTGGCCGACAGATAGAGCTGGTTGACCAGGGCCAGACCGGGAAGCGACACCCCCATCCGTCTGGCCTCGTCGAGGGCGATCCCCATGTCCTTCACGAAGTGATCGACATAAAAGCCTGGGTCGAAATTCCGGTTCAATATCCGAGGGGCAAGATTGTCCAGGGACCAGCAGGCCGCGGCACCCCCGGATATGCTGCTCAACATCACTTCCAGGTCAAGCCCCGCGCGATAACCGTAGACGAGAGATTCGCAGACGCCAATCATGGTTCCGGCAATGACGATCTGGTTGCACATTTTGGTGTGCTGACCGGCTCCCGACGGCCCTTGGTACACCACCGTTTTTCCCATGATGTCGAACAGGGGCGTCAATCGCTCCGCCGTTTGCCTGTCGCCGCCGACCATGATGGACAGCTTGGCATTTTTTGCTCCAACGTCGCCGCCGGATACCGGCGCATCGATGGCAACCGCGCCATGCTCTCGGGCGGCGTCGTCGATGCGTTTCGCCAAGGACGGACGGGTCGTGGTCATGTCCACCAAAATGGTACCCTTGCGGGACGCCTCGAGGATTCCTTTGTCGCCGAAATAAACGGCCTCCACATCTTCCGGGAATCCGATCATGGTGAATACGACGTCGGCGGCTTGGGCAACCGCGGACGGGTTCTCGGCCCAGGTCGCTCCCGAATCGATCAGGGGCTGGGCTTTGGCTGGTGTCCGATTGTTGACCACGACGGGATAACCAGCCGCGACCAAGTGCTGGCACATCCATCGGCCCATGACACCGGTGCCGATCCACCCCAGACGCCATTTTTCGCCTTCGGTCATGTTTCCCCCCTCCCCGATGTCTATTCCCGCCGCGCAGCTATGAGGGCGGTTCGCCCTTTTCTTACTTGATTTTTCCTGTTGAATCCACCTCAAAAATTCATTACGATTCGCGCGCCTTTGGTCTATGTAACCTGTGAGTCTGCAAGGGAGACTGTATGAGAGTATTGGTGAGCGACAACCTGGGCAGCGTTGGCATCGACCTGTTCGATGCGGACCCGGATATCGACGTCGATGTCAAAACGGGGCTCGACCCCGAAGAACTCAAGGGGATCATCGGGCATTACGATGCCCTTGTCATCCGCAGTGCGACCAAGGTCACCGAGGACCTATTGGCGGCGGCACCCCGGCTGAAAGTGGTTGGTCGGGCCGGGATCGGTCTGGACAACGTGGACATCGAGGCGGCCTCCAAGCATGGGGTCGTGGTCATGAACACGCCTCTTGGCAACGTGGTGACCACCGCCGAGCACGCCATTGCAATGATGATGGCCTTGAGCCGCAACATACCGGCCGGCACCGCCACCCTGAGAGAGGGGCGATGGGAGAAAAAGCAGCTTCAGGGGCGTGAAATTTTTGGAAAAACCCTTGGGTTGATCGGATTTGGAAAAATCGGTGCCACCGTTGCCGATCGGGCCAGGGGGCTGAAGATGGAGGTCGTCATCTTCGATCCCTTTGTCTCGCCGGAGCATATTCGATCGGCCGGCTACGAAAGCGCTTCCCTTGAGGAACTCTTCAGCCGGTCGGATGTCATCACCTTGCATGTGCCCAAACTCAGAGAAACCGTGAACATGATCGATCGCGGGGCTTTCGAGCGGATGAAAGACGGCGTGATGCTGATCAACTGTTCCAGGGGAGGCATCGTCAATGAAGCCGATCTCTACGAGGCAATGAAATCCGGCAAAGTGAGTGGTGCAGCCCTGGATGTGTTCGACACCGAGCCGCCGCTATCCTCTCCACTGTTTGAATTCGACCGCTTTATCTGCACCCCCCACCTGGGTGCCTCCACTGCCGAGGCCCAGGTCAATGTGGCCGCCGCCATCGCCGGCCAAATCATTGACTATTTGAAAAACGGCACCATTACCAATGCGGTTAACGCCCCATCGGTGTCTGGGGATATGTTGCAGAAGTTGACTCCGTATCTGGAGCTCGGCGACAGCTTAGGTTGCCTGCAGGCGCAACTGGTTTGCGGGCCCATCAAGGAAATTTCCATCGAATATCTCGGCGATTTTAACAGCCTTGACCTGTCCCCGGTCAGCAGTGCCGTTGTCAAGGGGTTTCTGACTCCGATGGTCCGTGACGAGGTAAATTTCGTGAATGCGATCCTCCTGGCAAAGGAGATGGGGATGCGGGTGACCGAGACGGCCAGCGGCGACGGAGAGGATTTTATCAATCTGATCCGGGTCACCGTCGAAACCACCCACATGCGCCACATGGTGGCCGGAACGATTTACGGAAAAAAGGAGCCCCGTATCGTCCAAATCGACAAATTCCGTTTAGAATTGATCCCCTCGGGTCACCTGGCTCTCATCCACAACGAGGACAAACCCGGGGCCATCGGCAGTATCGGCACCACACTGGGCAACCATGACATCAATATCGGTCGCATGCAGGTCGGCCAGGAGGAGGAAGGGAATCGGAACATCATTTTCTTGTGTACCGACACGCCCATCCCCGAGTCTGTGCAAAAAGAGCTCAGAGAACTGCCCATGGTCAAGATGGTGCTGCCCCTTGAATTTTAACAAGGCTCTGTCCCAGAAACCGTTTCGGGATTTCGGTCATCGGAACCGATTCGATGGGCCGTCAGGCCCTCGGTCCCCCCAACAATGAGCGCCGCAGGCCTCTGAATGGCAGAGGGCCCCCGCGGACTCAGAGGAGAAGGCCTTATGGCGGAGAACGAAAACGAAAAATTCGGCGAAACCAATGCTTCAGGAAGGGAAAACACCTTGTCGGGCACCCAGATGCCCAAGATCGATTTTTCGACCTTCATTTTTTCCTTGAACTCATCGGTGCTTGTTCAACTCGGCCTGCTTGAAGAACCGGGAACCAATCAAAAAACAAAGAATCTGCCTTTAGCCAAACAGACCATCGACGTCATGACCATGTTGGAGGAGAAAACCCGGGGCAACCTGACCAAGGATGAAGAAAATCTTTTAAAAAGCATCTTGTACGATCTTCGGATTCTTTATGTGAAGGAAAAGGGCTAAGGTTCTCGGCGGCCCTCGGGGGATAACCGCCGGGGTCGAGCTGCCGGGAGAGGCAAGCGGTCGGCAATGAACCCTCATGGCATCGTGGATCTTCGTTCACCAGCGAAGATCAACCTGTATTTATCCGTCACGGGTCGGCGTCCTGATGGATACCACAACCTTGAGACGCTGATGTGCGCCGTTGCCCTGTATGATCGGATCCGTATCCAATTCGAGGGGCGTCGTATCCGGGTCCGCTGCGGGCATCCCGGAGTGCCTTCCGACGAGACCAATCTGGTTTGCCGTGCCGTCAAGGCGCTTCGCAGCGCCTTGGGAGGGTCACCGGCTGCGTGGCCCGATGGAATGACCTTGCATATCGATAAATCCATTCCGGTTGGAGCGGGGCTCGGGGGTGGGAGCAGCAATGCCGCCTCCGTGCTAATGGCTTTGAATCGGTATTTGGGCGATCCGATCCCCCACCCGGAGTTGAACCGCATCGGGGCGTCGATCGGAGCGGATGTGCCTTTTTTTTTACAGTCAGGGCCAGCCATTGCGAGGGGCATCGGTGAACAGCTAGAAGCGTATCACGGGCTGCCGTCAATGACGGCTGTCATCGTCTACCCAGGCTTCGGCGTATCCACCGCCGATACCTTTGGACGACTGAGTTTGACATTGACAAAATGTCAAAAAAAACTTAAAAAGTCCCTTTTTAACAAAAACCCTTTCGATCTGCGAAAACATCTTTGCAACGATCTCGAATCGGTGACGATGGCGGAACACCCTGCCATCGGTGCCGCAAAGGAGGCGTTGGTCTCATGGGGCGCAGATGGGGCTCTCATGTCGGGAAGCGGATCGGCGGTCTACGGGCTGTTCAAGGATACGGGCGCGGCTCAGGTCGCCAGGGTCCGCATCGACGCCATCCATCCCGAGTGGCAGGTTTTCGAGGCGGCCCTAATGGTGGAGCGGCACTGGTTCCCGAACGGATGAAACCCACAAATTTAATTCAATGATTTGGGGCGTCGTCAAGCGGTAAGACACAGGGTTTTGGTCCCTGCATTCGGAGGTTCGAATCCTCCCGCCCCAGCCAATTTTGACACAATGGAAAGTGACAACGTCGATGGAGAACTTGGCGATTTTTTCCGGCAATTCCAATCCCTCTCTCACTCAGAAAATATGCCACTATCTGGATTTGCCCATCGGAGGCGCCAAGGTAAAGACATTCAGCGACGGAGAGATCCAAATCGAGATCAAAGAAAATGTCCGTTCCAAGGATGTTTTCGTCGTTCAATCGACATGCAGCCCCGTCAACGACAACCTGGTCGAACTGTTCATGATGATCGACGCGTTCAAGCGGTCATCGGTAAGACGGACCACGGCGGTGATCCCCTACTACGGCTATGCCCGCCAAGACAAGAAAGTGGAGCCGCGGGTTCCCATTAGTGCCAAACTTGTGGCCGACATGATCACGGTTTCGGGTGCAAAGCGGGTCATCACCATGGATCTTCACGCCGGTCAGATCCAGGGCTTTTTTGATATTCCCGTGGACAACTTGTTTGCCGCCCCGGTCATCCTGGACTACATCAAGCAGTATTTCAAAAATCACCTCGTGGTCGTGTCCCCGGACACCGGTGGCGTTGTGCGGGCCAGGGCGTTTGCCAAGCGGTTGAACGCCGACCTGGCAATCATCGACAAACGCAGGGAAAAACCCAACGAAGCCAAGGCCATGGCCGTTATCGGAGATGTCAAGGGCAAGGTGGCCATCATCCTCGATGATATGGTAGATACCGCCGGCACCTTGACCGAAGCCGCTTCCGCCGTCACTAAAAAAGGGGCCAGCGAAGTTCATGCCTGCTGTTCCCATGCGGTGCTATCGGGACCGGCAGTCGATCGGGTATCCCAATCCGACCTTAAAAGCCTTGTGGTGACGGACACCATCCCTCTCAGCGAAACGGCCAAGGCCTGTAACAAAATTAAAGTTCTTACGATTTCTAAACTGGTCGGTGAAGCCATTATCCGCAGCCACCGCGGAGATTCGGTGACATCGCTTTTTGTGTAGATGACGTATCGAAGAGGAGCACGCATTGAAACTTACTGACATCAAGGCTCACAGCCGCACCGCTACCGGGAACGGACCGGCGAGAGGACTCAGGCGGGAGGGGAAAATTCCTGCTGTCTTGTACGGCAGCAACACCGAATCCGCAAGCCTTTCTCTGGTCGTCAAAGATCTGGAAGAGGTTATGAAGGAGAGCCAGACCAGCCAAATTCTCGTCAATCTATCCATCGACGACGGCAAACCCCAACCGGCGCTTCTGAAGGCGTTGCAGCGGCATCCCGTTACCGGGGCCTTTCTGCATGCGGATTTTTACCAGGTGGATATGGCCCGAAAGATTCGGGTCAACGTCCCGGTCACCACCAAAGGTAAATGCATCGGGATTGAAATGGGCGGAATGCTTCAGATTATCCGTCGAGAACTTGAGGTTCTATGTCTGCCCAACCGAATCCCAGGCCACATTGAAATTGACATTACCAACCTTGAAATGGGAGAATCCTTCCACGTCGAGGATCTCGTTTTGGAAGACGGCATCGAGGTTCCACACGAGGTTAATTTCACCGTTTTGACGGTGGTCAGCGGACGCATGAAAGCCGAGGAAGCCGAGGAGGAGGGCGTAGAGGAAGAAATCGAGGGTGAGGAGCCTGGCGAGGAAGCGGAGGCCGAAACCCCCGAGGGCGCAACCGGTTAGTTCCATGAATTTCTTCCCGGCGCCGCACTTCAGCTTTCGACTCGGACCGTTCGACGGTCATGTCTGTTTTCTCCAACAGTAGGGACGACAATCGAATCCTGGTCGTCGGGCTGGGAAATCCCGGCCCGACGTATCACTATACACGACACAACATCGGCTTCAGGGTGGCAGACCGTTTGGCCGAAACCATCGGAGCC
>JASFIA010000121.1:0-6871 GCA_050122915.1 Desulfobacterales bacterium
CCACGGTTTTTCCGATGGAAAAGTCAGCTATTCTCGCCGATCAACTGTTAGGGGTGACCGTCAAGAGCATCTCGTCACCGGAGGGCTGGAAATTTCGACCGGCCGCCGAATCGGGCGTGGTTATCGTCTCCATGCGGGAGGCGTCTTTCTTGGCCCGGACGGGGGTTAGGCCCGGTGATGTCATTCGCCAAATCAACGACAAGGCAATTGCCGACGAGGCGGATTTCAACCGTGCGATCGTCGGCTTCAGACACCAGCAGGCGTTGGCGCTGCTTTTCCAGCGGCACCAACAACGCTTCACCATCACCGTCGAACTCTGAGAACGGGTTCAAAGCGTCACAACAGCTGTTATAAGGAAAGGAAATTGGACCATGGATCGAACAAAAATCGTCCACCTTTTGAATAGTGACGCACCGGCAGAGCAGGTCCGGGTCAAAGGCTGGGTGAGAACAAAAAGAGATGCCAAGGGGTTTTCCTTTATAGAGGTCAACGACGGCTCCTGCCTAAAAAATATCCAGATTATCGCCGATGGCGACCTACCCAACTATGAAAGCGACGTGCGACGAATCACTACCGGCTCCGCCATTGCGGTTGACGGCAGACTTGTGCCATCCGGGGGCAGCGGACAAAAATGGGAACTGCAGGCCGCCTGTGTGGACGTCATCACTCTGGCTCCCGACACGTTCCCTCTCCAGAAAAAACGTCACACGGACGAGTTCCTGCGAACCATCGCCCATTTGAGACCCAGAACCAATAAATATGGCGCCACCTTCCGAATCCGCTCCGAATTGGCTTTCGCTGTCCATCACTTTTTCAGGGACAGTGGCTTCCGGTATATCCACACCCCGATCATCACCGGTTCGGACTGTGAGGGCGCGGGAGAGTTGTTCCGGCTGACCACCTCCGAGCATGTCACGATGCCCGGGGCTTGTGGCGGGGGAGAGGCACCCAAGGCATTCTTCGGCCAGGATGCTTATCTGACGGTTTCAGGGCAGCTGTCGGTCGAGATGTTCGCCCTTGCCCTCGGGGATGTCTACACCTTCGGACCGACCTTCAGAGCCGAGAATTCCAACACCCGCCGACACGCCGCCGAATTTTGGATGATAGAACCGGAGATGGCGTTCTGTGATCTTTCCGACAACATGGATCTGGCAGAACGCTTCATCCACTATCTGGTCGGCTTCCTCATGGACAACTGCGCCGACGATCTCGATTTGTTTGCCCGGTTTGTGGACAAGTCCCTAATGAGTACCCTGGATGCCATTGCGACATCGACCTTCATCCGCCTGCCCTACACCGAGGCCGTGGACATTCTTCAACGGGCAAAGAAATCCTTCGAGTATCCTGTTGAATGGGGAATAGATCTTCAGACCGAACACGAGCGATATCTCGTAGAAGATCACTTTCGGCAGCCCGTGATCGTTTACGATTATCCCAAAACCATCAAACCGTTCTACATGCGGGTCAATGACGACGGCAGAACGGTCGGTGCCATGGATGTGCTCGTTCCGGGTGTGGGTGAAATCATCGGTGGCAGTCAGCGGGAGGAGCGCTATGACGTGCTGGAGTCCAGAATGGATGAGGTGGGTATGGATAAGGACGCCTACTGGTGGTACCTGGAATCCCGAAAATACGGCAGCGTCGAGCACTGTGGATTCGGTTTGGGCTTCGAGCGTCTTCTGATGCTGGTCACCGGGATCAGCAATATCCGAGACGTGATTCCGTTTCCAAGAACGCCCGGCGCCATCGAATTCTAAGGTCTACTCCGATGGCGGTTTCCGTTCACCCCTGAAGCAGGGGATGAAAATCGCCAGGGATTCTCACCCGTTGCAGATCCCGGGGTTGTTTCAGCGGCGGAGACGGTGTCGCTCCATGAGCAATATTCCCCCATCCCGGGTATCATTCCAAGACCGCAGACCGGTTCATCAACCGGCCGCCTCCGATGCTGCTATAAGTCGTCGACGGTTTCGAGGGCCATGGCCGGCCCATTTTCTCTTACGTTCTAAGACACCTGAATTTTGCCAGATCTTCTGCGTAGCCGTAGAGGTGAAGCCCTTTGCTTTCGACGATCATTTCACCGTCTTTGACCCCGATTTCTCCGGCCATGTACTCCTTTAGGTTTTGAATGCCGGCCAGATTGGCGGGAAGCCCGCCCCAGAGGTCCCACGAGCGGAAATAGACCACGAAATGGAGAATGCCATCCTGGATCCGCGTGTCGATTGAACGCAGACAGGGCGGATCCACCAAGGTGACGTCCGAAGGATGGGCCACCTGCAGAACCATCTGATTGTTCCGGTGACCGAAACGCCGATAGGTGTCGATCACCCATTCGATTTGATTGAGGTACAGCTTGCCCTTTTCCTCGAAGACCACCTTGCCGTCGATTTCACGGTGATCGATGATATCGCTGGTTCCGTTCTCCCACCATTCCAGCTTGTCCCCCCGGATGGGCACCCGGGTAAGTCGTTCACCGTAGGTGTAGGATTCTCCGGTTTCCTTGTGGGGTGTCATCAGATACTCGATATAGGAACGGTCGTAGCCGTCTCCCCCATAGATATAGTTGTGCTCGACCGGGTTGGGAATGCCGCAGGAAGGGGGGATGTCGGGGATAATGGGCATCGTTCCGGGGTGGCTGATGCTGCCGATGAAATAGTCGTATTCGAGCCGGGTCTGTCCGGCATAGGATCCCCGATCGATCTGAAATCGACGCCCATGGTCCAATATGTCGTGAACGGCCTGGAACCAGAGATCGGGCAGATCCCTGGCCTTGACATGATGAATGTACATGGGGACAGCTCCACTGATTGGATGATAATGCCCAGATTCTGCCGATGGTCCTGAAGCGATGCGGTTAAATATCCAGCATGGTGACCTCAAGCGCATTGCTCTGGATGAAATCCCTCCGGGGCTCCACTTCCTCTCCCATCAGAATCGTAAAAATTTCGTCACTGTCAACCACATCTTCGATGGTGACCTGAAGCATGGTTCGTTTGCTGGGGTTCATGGTGGTCTCCCACAGCTGATCGGGGTTCATTTCTCCCAGACCTTTATATCGCTGGACGCTGAGTCCTTTTTTTCCTTCTTCAAGCAGTTGAAAAAGCAGATCTTCCTTGGTCAGAATATCGATGCCTCTGTCCTTCCCGTCCGCAGTGATGATGCCGAAGGGCGGAAAATCGTATCGAAACACCTTTTCCGACAACACGAGACATTTCTGGTAGTCCTTGGAGTGAACCAGACCCCGACCGATGCGCACCGGAGTCAGTCGCTTCTCTTCGTAGTCGACGAAGCGGTCTTTTCGGTAGGTTCGGTAACCCGTGACCGTCAACTCGAATAGCCCTTTGTCCTCGTTCCAGACCGGTGGCTTTACCTCGAAACCGGCTCCGATGAGGGTGTCATAAAGGCCATCCATCTTTTCAGAATCGCTTAAAAAAGCCTTGCTGTCCACCCGTTCACGAAGCAGGATTTCCAGAAGATCGATCCTTAGGCCGTTTTTGGCCATCCGTTTTACAATTGCCATATATTCGGACAAATCCCCGATCAGCAGGTACATCTCGTGTCCCTGAAGGATGTCGCCGTTTTCTCCGTACCGAATCTGTCGCTGATCGCACAGCCTCTTTACCAGGAAATCGTTGAGCTCTGTTTCATCCTTCAGGTAGACGGCGTTTTTTCCTTTGCCCACTTTGAACAGAGGCGGTTGGGCGATATAGAGAAATCCTCTGTCGATGATTTCCTTCATCTGTCGGTAGAAAAAGGTCAGCAGCAGGGTCCGGATGTGGGAGCCGTCGACGTCGGCATCGGTCATGATGACCACTTTTCGGTATCGGATCTTGTCGATGTCGTACCCGTCGGTGCCGGCTCCGGTGCCCAGAGCCGTTAAGATGTTCTTTATCTCCTCGCTTCGAATGATTTTGTCGATTCGGGCCTTTTCGACATTGAGTATTTTCCCTTTCAACGGAAGGATCGCCTGGAATTTGCGGTCCCGGCCCTGCTTGGCGGACCCGCCGGCCGAATCCCCTTCGACGATGAACAGTTCGCGTTTCTCCGGATCGCTTTCCTGGCAATCGGCCAATTTCCCCGGTAGCGTGGAATCGATCAGGGATCCCTTGCTTCGGGCCAGATCCCGTGCCCGCCTGGCCGCATCCCTCGCCCGGGCCGCCTCGACGCTCTTGGCGATGATTTTTCTGGCAACCGTTGGATTCTCTTCAAAGAAAATGCCTAATTTTTCGTTGACGAGGGATTCTACGAGACCCTTTACTTCGCTGTTGCCAAGCTTTGTTTTGGTCTGGCCCTCGAACTGTGGTTGCGGAATGCGAACCGATATGATGGCCGTCAACCCTTCCCTGACATCGTCGCCGCTGATTTTGGCCTGGAGGGATTTGGGTAGATTTCCATTCAGGGCATACTGGTTGATGGCTCTCGTCAAGGCGGCCTTGAAGCCGATCAAATGAAAACCACCCTCGACGGTATTGATGTTGTTGGCAAAAGAAAACAATTTTTCGGTAAAGGTGTCATTGTACTGAATCGATACCTCGATGTAGACGTCGTTCTTCATCCCTTCGATCAGAACCGGATCGTGCAAAGCGGTATTTCTCCGATTAAGATATTGAACAAACTCGGATATTCCCCCTTCATAATGATAATTATCCTTCAGATCATTTCGATGGTCCTCGATAAGGATGCGCACGCCTCTATTTAAAAATGCCAACTCTCTTAACCGCCTTGCCAGAATGTCGTAGCTGAATTCCGTTGTGGTAAAAATATCAGAATCAGGAATAAAATGAACCCGGGTGCCCCGCTTGTCGGTAGGGCCGACGACGGTCAATTCGGTGGTTTTTATTCCCCTGGAGTAGATCTGCCTGTAGATTTTTTTTTCGCTGTAGATTTCCAGTTCCAGATGCTCCGAGAGCGCATTAACCACTGACACCCCTACCCCGTGAAGACCGCCAGCCACCTTGTAGGAATGGTCGTCGAATTTGCCGCCCGCATGGAGTTTGGTCATGACCACTTCAACCGCCGGTACTTTTTCGGTTTTGTGAATGCCCACGGGAATGCCCCGACCGTTGTCTTCGACGCTGACGCTTCCGTTGGTGTGAACCACCACCTTGATATCGGTGCAATGGCCCGCCATGGCCTCGTCGATGGAGTTGTCGACCACTTCGTAGACGAGATGATGGAGCCCCGCCACATCAATATTACCAATGTACATGGAGGGCCGCTTTCGAACGGCTTCCAATCCTTCAAGGATTTTGATGTTGTCTTCGTTGTATGTTCTATCGACTTTAGTATTCATATTCTCATCGGCATGATCACACTCAGATAAGTGCTGTCTTGATTGTCTTCAATCAGGCAGGGGCTCTCTGCGTCGATCAAGTTCATGGTTATTTGGTCTCCATCGACGACATTCAGGGTTTCGATGAAAAACCGTGGGTTAAAGGCCACTTCGATAGGATTTCCCTTGTAGACGACCTCGATGTCTTCCTTTGCCTCTCCAATTTCCGGATTGCTCACACTCAGTTCAAGGGTGTTGTCATCAAATTTGAACATCACCCCTTTGTAGTTTTCAGAGGAAAGGATCGACATGCGGCGAAGCATTTTCTGGTAGGTGGTCTTATCGATGACCAGGGGGTGGCTTTTTTCGCTTTTGACGACAATGTCGGTGTACTTTGGAAAATCCCCTTCCAGCAATCTGACAATGATGGTTTCGCTTTCTTTTTTGACAATAAAATTGGAGCCTTTGTGTCCGATGCGAATGCTCCCCGTAGGCTCCAGAAATTTATGAATTTCATTGAGGCCTTTTTTGGGTATGATGACGCCGGATGTGCCGTCGGACCGTTGTCCGCCGATCAGCGGGCAATCCGCTTTGGACAGTCGACTGCCGTCTGTCGACACCATTCGAACAAACCCCTGCCCCTCATGGTCGAAGGTTTCAAAAAGAATTCCCGTGATATGGGCGCGACGGTCGTCGCCAGCACCGCTGACGATGATGGTCTTCTCGATTACCCGGGAGAACAACGCCGAATCCACTTCAATGAGATCGGTATCGTCGACTTCCGGATTGTCCGGGAACTCATCCGGGTTCATTCCCATCAGTCGATATTCCACTTTACCGTTGGAAATGTCGATCCACTGATTTTCGACCTCGTTGATGGTGACGTCGTCTGTGGGAAACTCTTTGATAATTTCAAACAGCTTTTTGGCATTGATGGCAATGGTGCCTTCCGATGCCACGGTAGCCGGATAGGTGCCTTCAAATCCGGTTTCGAGATCGGTTGCGATAATCGAGATATCGGCATCACTGGCTTTGATGAGAACATTGGTGGTAATGGCCAAATTGGTTTTCCGGCTGGCCAGCCCCTGCACCTTGCTCAGAACTTCCTGAATATCCGTTTTTCTGATGGTGAATTTCATGGGTTCTGTTCCTTCTTTATTTTAATAAGTCATCTAAAGATAAGAAAGAAGGCCTGTCAATTGTGTTTAAAAGTGTTTATACTATTGATTTTTTTAAAATAATATTTAAAAGCAACTGTTTATAAAACCGTTCATGTCTTGTGTATAATTGCCTGTTTTTGCACATTGGCACCGGTTGCTGTGCATAAACCCCTTCGATATCCCCACCGGTTTGATGTGTTGTTGAGAAGGTTATCAACAGGGCTTTACCGGATCCTGAAGGTCAGCGGCGGCGCCTGAGAATCAATGGGCGATGACCCATTTTCGAATGGCCGGAAGTTCGGTCTGCTGCCAGTTGTCGGTAATGCGGATGCGAATGAATCCCTGGAAAAGACCCTGGACCAAGCGGGTGATTCTCTCGATAAAGTAAAGCTTGTCGATCACCGTTCCTTCCATCTCGTCCGCTGATTCCCTTGGGGTGCTT
>JASFIA010000122.1:0-6827 GCA_050122915.1 Desulfobacterales bacterium
CACAGAGACAGCACTTATCGTCTATTGCTTTTCATTCATCGAATAGTCATTTATTCAAAGGCATTATTTATCTTGATTTCAGATGGTTTTGTGATATAAAGACTACAAAAAAAACCAATTAAAGTTAAAAAATGCATCTTTATTTTACTTCGCTTTCCTCGTTGCCATCGACCGCGCACTGCCGCCGACATCCGGATAGGGCACCAGTTCGACCCTCCCGCCGACGCCTCAGACGGCGCATTTCGTGCCGGCTGCACAAACCATTGAACCGTTTGCAGAAAATCGACTGACGATCAGGAGCATGTTCCAATGGGATCCATCCGAAAGCCCACCATCCTTGTTGTCGATGACGACGCCGAAACCAGAGACTATTTGTATACCCTTCTCGGCAAAGACCATACCCTCTTATTTGCGGAAACGGCAGCAATGGCCAAAGCCCTTTTCGATGCCCAAAAAGTGGATATCGTTCTCCTGGACATCATGCTGCCCGATGGCAACGGATTGGATTTGCTCACTGAATTCAAAGAAAAGGATTGGTCGGCGGAGGTGATTATGATTACTGGCGTCGCTGAGGTGGACACGGCGGTGCGCTCCATGAAAAGCGGGGCTTACGACTTTCTGCCCAAACCCTTTTCCATCGGCCTCGTCCAGGCCACGGTTCAAAGAGCGATCAACCATCTGGCCTTGCAGCACCGGATTGCCTGCCTGGATGACGAGTTGGGCCGGTGCCATCCGTTTGAAGGCATGGTGGGCGAAACCCGAGGGATGAAAGCCGTATTTGAGCTGATCGGTCAATATGCCGTGTCTGATGCGACCGTATTGATCCAAGGTGAAAGCGGTACGGGAAAGGAACTCGTCGCCAGGGCATTGCATCGGCAAAGCCACCGTTGTGATCACCCTCTGGTGGTCGTCAACTGTGCCGCGATACCCGCCAATTTAATGGAAAGCACGCTCTTCGGGCATACCCGCGGCGCCTTTACCGGCGCCATCAAGGATAAGACCGGCAAGTTGGAACTGGCCGACAATGGCACGGTTTTTCTGGATGACGTGGACGCTCTAGAGATGACCATGCAGGCAAAGCTGCTCAGGGCCATACAGGAAAATGAGTTTGAGCGTGTTGGAACCAACCGGGTCATCAAAGCGAATATCCGCTTTATTGCCGCCTCTAATCAGGATTTGCAAACCTTGATACGCGAACAGCGGTTCAGGGAAGATCTATTTTTCCGTTTGAATGTTCTCCCAATCAAGATTCCCTCTCTGAGGGAACGCCGGCAGGATATTTCGCTGCTGGCAGCTCACTTCTTGACCGTCTACGCCGAAAAGAGGACTGTGCCGACAAAGACATTGACACCGAGCGCGATGGAGGACCTCGAGGCCTACGAATGGCCGGGGAATGTTAGAGAGTTGGAAAATCTGATCCAACGGCTATGCACCGTTGTCACCGGCCATCGAATTCACCGCGGAGCATTGCCGCCGCCCATTACGGGGGCCGCGGAGTCCTCTCCCCAGACCCTGAAAGATGCCGTCAGAATCTTCGAGAAGACCCACATCGAAACGGTTCTATCGTCGACAAACGGAAACCGGACCCAGGCGTCAAAAATTCTTGGAATTCATCGGAACACCTTGCTGGCCAAGATTAACGATCTTGGTATCGAGATGTGAGCCGCCTTGCCTGGACCTGCCTCCCGTTCGCACAGGAGCCGCTGCATCCACGACCGCCGGCAATGACCGTGCCGGGCATCGGCTCTTTACACCCGTTTAAAAAAATCATACAAGAAACCTATCCCTCTCTCGAGGAACCGGTCGCTGCGGGACTGCATCCGGGTCCTTGTCTCCTTGGCGTTTCAAAGGCAGAAAGTATGGTCTCCATCTGGGTCGCACCCAGACCATTTCTGTGTGACGCCTTTGACTTGGACGCCTGGAACGATCATGCAACGGCGGTCTGGTGATTTTTTCACCACATAGACAAAGCAGGCGGAGGGATCGACACCGAGACGGATTCATACTGCATTTCAAGGAGGTTGCCATGGCTGTCATCACCATTGCGAGGGAGTTCGGCGCCGGAGGGAAAACGCTGGCGACGCTGGTGGCGCAAAAATTGAACTACACAGTGGTCGACGAGGAAATTGTTGAAATGGTCGCAATGGAGGCCAACGTCTCTCCCGATTGGGTTGATTCCGTGGCCAAGGAAACCGGCAGCGAGGGGATGGTTAACCGCTTGATGTCAAAGTTGGGCCCATTTCGAAAAGGGTATGTTGAGGTGGCTATGGAAAAGAAGCCCGGATATATAGACGGCAACCTCTACATTCATCTGCTGCACAAAGTGCTGCCTAAGATCGCTATGCAGGACAACGTTATCATTGTCGGTAGGGGGGGGCAGTATCTGCTGGCCAACCATCCCAATGCCTATCATTTTTTGATGGTTGCCGACTTGGAGCACCGAATCGACTTCATGATGGAGAATTACAACCTTAATCGCAAACAAGCCCAAATCGTGGTGGAAAAGCAGGGAAAACGCCGCCTCAATTTGTACCGCCATTTCGGCAAGACCGATTACGACCGCCCAAGCCTATACCATATGGTGTTCAATATGAATAAGGTGATGATGCACCAAGCGGCAGAGGCGGTTTGTCAACTGACTGCCGGCTCTCCTTCTTGATACACTTTCCCTTCTCTGGCCGCGACCACTGCCAAAAAGAGCAGCCCGCCGAGGGCCGAGAGAATGGAGCCGGAAAGGACTCCCAGCTTTGAGAAGTTGAGATAGTGAGGATCCACGAAGGACAGCCCGGAGATAAACAGCGACATCGTAAAGCCGATGCCGCCCAGCATACCGGCGCCGGCGATATGGGCCCATCTGACATTCTCGGGCAGGGCTGCGATGCCGGTCTTCACGGCCCAGAAGGACGCCAGGGTAATACCGATGGGTTTTCCGAAAACAAGGCCCAATATGCAGCCCAAGGCGATGGGTTCCGCGATGGCGCTGGCAAACGATATGTCATGAAGTGACAAGCCGGCATTAAAGAAGGCGAACAAGGGAAGAATGGCGAACACCACCCAAGGGTGCAAGGCGTGTTCCAGCCGCTGTAACGGGGTTTCCAAATTTTGGCAGGCCAGGCTCAGGGCATGCACTGAATTGAGATGCTCGGGTTTGATGAATATCGAATACCAGAAATTGTCCACGTAACGGTCCATCTTCATATTGTCGACGATGCCCTGAACTTTCTTCACAAACCGAATCGGGTTGTACTTTCCTCTGGCCGGCACCAGCATGGCCACCACCACACCCGCCACCGTCGCGTGGACCCCCGACCCCATGACGCAGATCCACATCGCCACCCCCATTACAATATAAAAGGGCAGCCACCGGACCCACATCAGATTTGCAATTAAAAGGATGAGAAGGCAGACGGCACTTGCAATCAAATAGGGCACCGCAATATTTTTGGTATAAAAAAGAGCGATGATCAAAACGGCTCCCAAATCATCGGCGATGGCGAAGGCGGTCAGAAAAATGCGCAGCCCCACCGGCAGTTTCTTTCCCAGCAGGGCAATGGCTCCCAGAGAAAAGGCGATATCCGTTGCCACCGGAATTCCCCAACCGGCCATCCCGGGTTGACCCCAGTTCAAGGCGGCGTAAATGACCCCGGGGACGATCATCCCACCCCCAGCAGCGATAACCGGCAGCATGGCCAGCTTGGGAGAGGCGAGTTCTCCCACCATCACCTCCCGCTTGATTTCAAGACCCACCGTGAAGAAAAAAAGGGCCATCAGCCCGTCGTTAATCCAATGCAATAGCGAATGGCTGATTTTCAACTGGCCGAAAAAAATAGAAATCTCGAAATGAAGCCAATGTTCGTAATGATGGGACAGGGAGGAGTTGGCGATGACGACAGCGGCAACGGACGCCGCCATCAGGAGCATGCTGCTGAGGACCTCCTTGTTGAAAAACCACTGGGACGGTTTGTAATCCTTTCCGTTTCCAGAGTCTTCTTGCTCCGAAGCATCCGTAGAGGTGCCGGCCAAATCCATTCCTGATTTCTCCTGATGGCTTATCGCCGTGGACGGGATTCCGCCTTGAAACGTGATTGCCAGGGCAGATCCCGTTGCCGGCAACGGTGGTGTCGCACGAGCCTGTTACCGTAGGTTTGGTGCTTCAAGTCCTTAACGATAGCTAAGATATTCGATCAGTGCAACCGTTTCAATGCCTCAACAGCCCTAATGACGACCCATGGCCCCCCTTGGTGGAGGCACACCCGCCCACGGCTTGAGATGCACGCCTACCCAATTAACTCAGGATGCATACCGCCGTCCGTCGATCGCCCATCGCTTCGGTGGTCGTGCGCATTTTCGAGAGTTTCTGCATGAACGACCCGGGGGTCCGAAGTCGGGAAGACGCCTGTGCCGGCAAGGATTGTCTTCTATGCCCAGTCAAACAGCACCCCGACCAATTGACTTTTAAGGAGATTGCCCGACACTTTGAGCTTTCCATTGGAAAACGCCTCAAGGGGCCCAAAGCCGCCTTTGACCATATCCATCAAATCCGTATCGCGCATGAGAAGGGTACAACTCGGATTTTCGTGAACGCCGGGATAAACGGAGCAAGAACGCGCCTTCACTTCGCAGGTCCAGTCTCCCCCCTCATCACCCATGATCCGAAACTGGAATACATCATCGACACCGGTCGCTGCCTCCGGATTGAAGGCCCTCGGCAGCCGCTCAAAAATCCTGGAGACCGTCATCGGCAAATCGTCCTTTGGGTTTTCAGTGCCCGCAACCTGCTGAAAATCGGCCCTAGCCTGCAGGACTGCCAGAAACTGATCGGCCAGTTGGTGAAATTCGCGTCCGCCTTCAAGAGAGGAGATTTGGCCGATGGCGTCGGTCACGTCTTCCGCGCTGGGCGGTGAGTTGCCGGTGCCAAGGACTGCTCCCCGGCCTGTGAGAATGGCGGCCCGGCTGAAATGGCCGAGGCCTGCCGTAAAAATGGCTCCGGATGCCTCACAGATGTCGGCGCACAGGTATAGCACCATCGGCACGACATATTCGGGAGCCGCCGATTGAAAAATTTCCGCGGGCATGACATCTTCGGTCAGGCGCGAAGCCGCCAATGGCGCCACCGTATTGACCTTGATACCGTATTTTTCCCCCTCCAACTTTAACGTGTTCATCAGTCCAATCACGCCCATTTTTGCGGCGGCATAATTGGATTGTCCGAAATTCCCGTAAAGGCCGGCCGCCGACCCTGTAAAAACGATCCTCCCATATCCTCTCGATTTCATGACCTCGAAGGCGGGTCGAGAGACGTTGTAGGCCCCTCCGAGATGGACTCCAACGACGGCCTCCCAGCTGTCGGGCGTCAGTTTGGCAAAGCTTTTATCCCTCAAAATACCGGCGTTGTTGATCAGAATATCCACTCTACCGTAGACATCCAGGGCTGCCTGGATGATGGCCTGCCCGCCTTCCGGCGAGCTGACCGATTCGAAGCTGGCAACGGCCTCCCCCCCTTTGGATCGTATTTCCCGAACAACGGCCTCTGCGGGTTTGGTGTCCCCGCGACCTGTCCCGTCTCGCCCCCCCCCTGTGTCGTTGACCACGACCCGCGCCCCCCGGCGGGACAATTCCAATGCATAGGCCTTTCCAAGGCCGCCTCCGGCTCCCGTGATAACGGCAACCTGGCCGTCAAATCGAACAGGCGTCCCTTCGGATCTGGGCGTAAATTCAACGACGCCTTTGTCGATGACGATTTCACCCGTATTCTTGTTGATCACCCTCCAAAGGGCTTGCCTATCTGCCGTTTTCCAAATGAGGGTTTGGATCGGTACCCCTGGATAGAGCGGACGGACGAAACGGCAATCGACGCGTTTGATCCGTTCCGGAGCACCCGGTGTGAGTGCCTCCACCAAGGCCCTGCATGCAAAACCGTGGGTGCAAAGCCCATGCATGATCGGACCGTCGTAGCCTGCGCTCTTGGCGAAATGGGAGTCCACATGGAGATGAAACGTATCCCCGGTCAACCGATAGAGCAGGGGCTGATCGAGGCGAGGAGTGGCATCGACGCAAACGTCCGGCGATCGATCGGGGACCTGCCACTGACTTGGAGGGGCTGGAAGCCCCCCGAAGCCCCCGTCAAACTTGGAGAACAATACGAAAGTGGCGTCGAAAAGCTTCTGACCGTCGGAATGCCAGGTTTCACATTCACCAACAACAAATGCCCCCTTGCCTTCTCCCTGGTCGAAAATATCACGGATATGCCCAGTGGTGGTAACGGTGCCTTCGGTGGGCATCGGTTGATGAAAGACAAGCCGTTGTTCGCCATGGAGGATGCCGACAGGATTGATATTTGCCTCTGCACCCATCAAAAAAAACATATCGAAAATGGCCGCGGCAGAGAACCCCGGCAGGACCTTGAGGCCTTTTTCATAACAATAGGCCAGGTCGTCGAAGCCCGCGCCCACACCCAAGGCATAGAGAGCCACATCCTTCCAGGTATACTCCCTGCTGATGGGACCGAGCGGTTTTCCAAGGGCATCCAAATTGAGCGACATCTTTTCCATTGCCTCCCGTCTAATACCGCTGTCGTTTTCAGGGCGCCGATAGGGGTCTGGCTAAAGCGGCCATCCAGGTCTTCGCGTTTGATTCTCCGATGCTGTCGGAATGCCCCAAATTTCTTCAAAAACGGTTGCGCTCCCATCCAAATGGTCGATACGGTCGATCGTTGACCGATGGGTCGGCCAGTTGAAGGAGGCAAGGATGGCTGAGATTGTCATTGTGGCCACCGGTCAAAGGGCCGTCAACTCAGACGCCTACTCCGGAACCGGCCTCCTTTTGAG
>JASFIA010000123.1:0-6818 GCA_050122915.1 Desulfobacterales bacterium
CGGCGGCCGGAGCATTCTCGACAGCTTGGATTTCGATCTTTTCCCGGGAGATCGCATCGGCCTGGTCGCCCCAAACGGGTCCGGAAAGACCACCCTTTTCCACATCATAATGGGGCTTCTCAAGCCCCAGAGAGGCTCCATCGAGATCTTTGGCAAAACCGTTAGCCGTGAGAGGGAGTTCAGAGCCGTTCGCCAACGGGTCGGGCTGCTGTTCCAGGATTCCGACGATCAGCTTTTCAGCCCCACCGTCTTGGAGGATGTGGCCTTCGGCCCCCTCAACCAGGGTAAGGACCGGGAAGATGCCATCGCCATCTCGAGGCGCACATTGTCTTTCTTGGGGCTCCACGGCTTCGAGGACCGGATGACCTTCAAGCTCTCAGGCGGTGAAAAGAGGCTGGTCTCTCTGGCGACCATACTGGCCATGGAGCCCGATGTCCTGCTCCTGGACGAACCCTCGACCGGACTGGACAAGGCGACACGAGAGCGGCTGGCCGTTGTGCTCAACCGCCTTGAAAAAGCCTATGTGCTCATCTCTCACAACAGCCGTTTCCTGCTGGAGACGACCGACCGTATATTCACCATGGAAAGAGGGCGGATCCTCCTGGATGAGGAGATCCATCTTCACGAGCATCTGCACGCCCACAAGCTCGGGCGGGTGCCTCACCAGCATGACTGACGAGAGGCATTGCCCGGTCTTGCTGTCCAACAGCCGTTCCTGTCGAAACCGGGCGCATGGTTTGACGCCTCTTTGCTGACGCCAGCCGGCAGTGATTCGCGGTGAATCTCACCTCGGTGGTAGCGTCGAACACCCCGCCGACGGAGTAGCCAATGGGTATTCGTTTTACCGGCAGCAACCGCCGCCCTCAGACCAGCCAAGGACCGAACGTCGCCCGCACCGCCAAGACCCCAACCCCATGGACCGTCCGGCCCGGGCTGCTGTTGTTGACGGTTGCCGTCGTGGGGTGCGCTGCCGTTACGACTGTGGACTACGGGTGGACCCTGGCCTTGCACCGAATCGAATGGAAGCCCTTTTCGTCTTTCATGGCCCGGAGCCTATTCGAAGGAGAAGGGTTCGGAGGAAGTGATCCGGGGATATTTCTGATTGCGGGGTCATTGGGGGTCTACGGTCTGTCTTGGCGGCGGTCCACTGGCGGGCGATGGCACCGGTGGCGGCCGGCAGCTGGATTCGTTCTTGCCGCCGGGGCTGTCAACGGGTTTTTCCTGGTGCACGGCTTCAAGTGGATCATGGGAAGGGCGAGACCGGCCTTGGTGGTGGACCAGGGTGTTGCCTATTCCCATTGGTTTGAATGGGGGCCCCTGTTCATCACCGAGGGCAGTTACAGAGGCAGTTTCCCCAGCGGCCATACCGGGTTGGTTTTCGTATTCATGGCGTTGGTCTACATCTTCCCCGCACCCCCCCGGGCATCCCGTGCCCAAGCCGTCGCTGTCAAGGGGCTCTTAGGAATGGTGGTTTTGATTTACGCCATCCTCATGGCCGTGGCCCGAAGCATGTCCTTCAGTCACTGGATCGGGGACGGGATCGTTACTATCCTCCTGTCCTGGCTGATCCTTCATCTGCTGTATTCCAGAGTGCTTCGGGTGCCTGACCAGATGAGATACCTGGCGGAAACCGGCTCCCATCCGATGGTTCCCGCCTGGTGGGAGCTGCGGTTCTGTGTCGCGGCCGCCATTTTTACAGCCGGTTTAACCGGACTGGGATTGGGGGCCCGATCCCTGCTGACCCCGTCCCCGGTCTGGGTGCCTCTCATGGGCTTGGGTGGGTTCCTGGTATGTGCCGGGGTATTCCCCTACGTCTGGCGCTTCGGCCCCGGCACGGCATGCCATTACCGGCCTGGGTGAGGGTCCTGCCAACCGGCATCTCAGGCGTGAGAAGCCATCGATCGCTTTGCAAGGGAAGGGCCATATGGCCGCGGCGACAGCGCCAGTTTTTTGTGGCGGTGCCATCCGGCTCTTGCGCCATCCAAGGACAGCGTCGTGGTCGAATTCGCCTTTCGCTAACGGAAAATGCCCGCCTGTCGGGGAATGCCCCGGTTCCAAAGGGAGCGATTGTCTTTGGTACGCTCTTTGCTCTTCACCTTTGGGTTCGGCAGCGGCCCGGCAGGCAGCGCCACATTTCAAGGGAGCCGGATCGACAAGGCTCTTACCGGTTTTGCCGGTCATACTTTTTCGGAGGAAGGTCATGGACCAATCGGTTTACAGTTTGTGTTTTATGTGCTCGGTAAGATGCCCCATCCGTGTCGACGTCAAGGATGGTCAGGTGAAATGGGTGGAAGGCAATCCCCACGTTCCCGGAATGGAGGGGAGTCTCTGCCCCAAGGGCGCGGCAGGGATTTCCATGCAGTATGACTCCCAGCGGGTTCAATCACCGATGATCAGAGAGGGTGAGCGGGGAGAGGGCCGCTGGCGAAAGGCCACCTGGGAGGAGGCCATCGATGTCGTTGTTCAGAAGCTGAAGGCCGTCATCGACACCTACGGCGGACACAGCGTGGTCTTTGGTGAGCGGCAGAACTTGGCCACCCACATCAGCAAGACCTTCATGAAGCTGATCGGGTCCCCCAATCATTTCTCCCACGACGCGCTCTGCAAAGGATCCGTCAACACCGCCTGCAGGAGCCTCTTCGGCTATACGGATGCCCAGATGGGCATCGACTACAAGAACACCAAGCATATCGTGCTCTACGGCCGCAATATCTTCGAAGCCGTTTCGGTCAAGGAGGTGAACAGCCTCATGCAGGCGATGGACAACGGGGCCAAAATCACCTACATCGACCCCAGGGTCACAGTGACGGCCACCAAAGCCCATCGCTACTGGATGATTCGTCCAGGCACCGATCTGGCCCTCAACTATGCCTTGATGCACGTGATACTGAAGGAGCGGCTCTTCGACGCAGAGTATGTCGACCGATGGGTGGAAGGGCTTGCCGAGCTCCAGGATTTTGTTCGTACCTACACCCCGGAATGGGCCGAAACGGAAACCGGCATCCCCGCCGCAGAGATCGTCGCCCTGGCCAGGGAGCTTTCCGCCGTCAGCCCGTCGGTGATCTTCCATTATGGCTATCGGGGCGCCCATCATGCCAATGAAATCTATCTGAGGCGCTCCATTTTGATGCTCAATGCCCTCTTGGGCAGTGTTGAGGCCAAGGGCGGCATCTTTTTCAAAAAAGGCCCTGGAGCGGCTGGGGGCAAACCCGCCCGCAAGATCAACGAGCAGGATTTGCCCAAGGTCGACATGCCGATTCGGTTCGATAAGGTCGGCACACCTGACTTTCCACTGCCCGATGCCGCTCACGGGGTCGCCCAGATGCTGGGGCCCGCCATCCTTGCTGAGGATCCGTACCCGATCAAGGCGATGATCATCAATCGTTTCGATCCCTTGAAGTCGATTCCCGACACCAATACGTTTAAAAAGGCCATCCAGAAGCTCGACTTGGTGGTGGCTATCGATGTCAATTACAGTGATCTTGCCTGGTATGCCGATGTGATTCTGCCGGAGTCCACCTATTTCGAGAGGACGGACTGTGTCCAGCAGGCGAACGGGCTCAAACCCCAGATGTTCCTGCGCCGCCAGGCGGTCAGACCCCGTTACGATACCCGCGAGTATTCTATGATCATGAAGCAGATTTGCGAGGGATTGGGCTTCGGCCAGTATTTTCCATACAGTTCCATGGAAGAGCTGGTGGCATGGCAGTTAGAGCCCACCGGGTTTTCGATGGCGGATTTCGAAAAAAAGGGGTTTGTGGCATACGGGAAAGACCAGATTTTCTGGGACCGCAAGGATGGACTGCCATTCAAGACGCCGTCGGGAAAGATCGAGTTCCAGTCCTCCCTTCTCGAGGGCGCGGGAGTCGCATCATTCCCCGCCTACGAACCGGTCCCGGAGCAAAAGGGCAACACATTCCGACTGGTGGTGGGCCGAGTGGTGCTCCACACCCACGTGTCAACACAGAACAATCCGTACCTGTCCGAGCTCTTTCCGGAGAACTCCCTTTGGATCAATAGTGGGAAGGCTGCCGAGCTAGGCATTAAAGACGGCGATATGGTGGAGGTGGGCTCCAAGGCAGGCTCTGGGGTCATCCGGGCCCATGTAACGGATTTCATCCATGGGGATGCCGTTTTCATGGTGCACGGGTTCGGCCACGAAGCCAAGCTCGCCACCCGCTGCTTCAGCAAAGGTGTTTCGGACAGCGTGCTCCAGGAGAATATCACCGACCGGGTGGGAGGAAGCCCGGCGCTTCACGACACTTTCGTTACCGTCAAGGCCGCCTGAGACCGGAGGAAAACAATGAGCAAGTATTACCTGTTCCAGGATACCAAGAAGTGCATTGGCTGCAATACCTGTACGATTCAGTGTAAAAGCAATAAGAACCTGCCGGTCGGTCCGAAAATCAGCCAAATCATTCCGGTAGGCCCGAAGTTTGTCGGTGGCCTTCCCAGGGCCTCTTTCGTCTTCATGCCGTGCTTCCATTGTGAAGACCCGTGGTGCGTGGCAGCCTGTCCGACGGGGGCCATGCAGAAGCGGGCCAAGGACGGCATCGTATTCATTGACGTCGACATCTGCGTGGGCTGCAAGGCTTGCATCACCGCCTGCCCTTGGGGGGCTCCCCAGTGGAACCCGGAAACCGGTAAAGCGGTGAAGTGTGATTATTGTATGGACAGGGTGGATCAAGGCCTCAAGCCGGCCTGCGTGACGGTGTGCACCACCCACTGCCTGGAGTTCGGGGAAGACGTCGATGAAATCGTTGCGGTCCGCAAGAAGCGCCATGCCGCAGCGGTTGCCGCCTTGGATATCACCACCTCTTGATGCCTGGGCCGTCCCGTGGAGGTCAATGAGTGATGAGCGATAAATCCTGCCCCGTCAACGACCTGCTGCTTGCCTTGTCGTCAACCATCGATTCCGGCTCGCTTCGAGAACCCAAAAGCCGGCGTCGGGCCGAAGAAGTCCTTCAGCTCCTCAAAGAGGTGGCATGGGGTCGTGCCGGGGAGCGCCATCTGGGGGCCCTCGAGGCACTCGCCGGTGAGTTGATCTCCGATGGCGCCGAGGCTGCCTGCCGGGAGACGGGGCACCGGATCCTGAGGGACCTCTCGACCCATCGGGAGGTGTTTCAGAGCCACATCGATTCCCACAACTGTGCATCAGGTGCCTGTGTCATCCTGTCCCCGGCCCCTTGCCAGATGACCTGCCCCGCCGGGATCGACGTGCCGACCTACGTGTCATTGATCGGTGAGGGGCGGGATGCCGAGGCCATAGAGGTCATTCGCCAGGACAACCCCTTCCCCTGGGTGTGCGGTCTGGTGTGCACCCGGCCCTGCGAGTTCATGTGTGTCCGGGGCCGCATCGACACACCGGTTTCCATCAAATTCCTGAAGGCGTTTGCCGCCGAGCGGGCCCTGTCTTCGGGAGCCTACCGGAATCCTGAAAAAGAGCCCGACAAGGGGCGATCGGTCTGCATCGTCGGTGCCGGTCCGGCAGGATTGAGCGCCGCCTACTACCTGGCCCTGAAGGGCTATCGCGTGACCGTGCTCGAGGCCCAGCCCAGCGCCGGGGGGATGATCCTGCTGGGCATTCCCCGCTACCGTCTGCCCAGGGAAGTCATCGACCGGGAAGTGGGGATGCTGAGGGAGTTGGGGGTGGCATTTCGCTTCAACACCCGTTTGGGGGGCGATGTGACCGTGGAGGACCTAAAGTCGGAAGGTTTCGACGCCTTTTTCATTGCCGTTGGCGCCCACCATGCGTTCAAGCTTGGCATTCCCGGTGAATCCGACTTTCCCCAAGTGCTCGAGGCGGTCGATTTCCTCCGGGAAGTGGCCCTTGGCCGCCGGGAATCACCGGGACAGCGGGTGGTCGTCATCGGCGGCGGCAATGTGGCGATCGATGCGGCCCGGACCTCTTTGCGCCTGGGATCTCGAGCCGTTACCCTCGCTTACCGGCGGACCCGCCACGAAATGCCCGCCGACGAGGAAGAGGTCGAACAGGCGGAAGAGGAAGGCATCCATCTGCAATTTCTAACGATTCCTGAAAAAGTGGTGGGCGGCAACGGTCGTATCGAGGGGCTGTTGTGCCTCAGGGCTGAGCTTGTGGCGGCCGGCGACAGCACACGGATGCGACCGGTGCCTGTTGAGAACAGCGATTTTCTGTTGGAGGCCGACTGCATCATCTCGGCCATTGGACAAAAGGTGGATGCGGACTGCCTTGCCGGCATCGGCGGTCTCGACTGGACCCGGCGTCGCACCATTCAGGCCAACATGGTCAGTATGGAAACCTCCGTTGAAGGCGTATTCGCCGCCGGCGACGCCGTCACCGGCCCGGCCACTGTCATCGAGGCCATAGGCGGGGGGAAGCGGGGTGCCGACGCCATTCACCGCTTCCTTTCCGGAATCCCTCAGCCGGAGATGCCCCCGGTCCCTGTGCGGCGACAGCGCATCCCCTTCAGTGAACTGACGGCGACCCAGAAGATGACGGCCAAACGACCCGGAATGCCGCTGCTGAACATCGACCGGCGGCGAACCACTTTTCAGCAGGTGGAACTGGGCTATGGGGAGGCGGATGTCCGGCAGGAGGCGGGGCGGTGTCTGCGGTGCGACGTCTGTCTTCGCTGCGGCCGGTGTGTGGAAATCTGCCGGGACAAGATGAAGGTCAATGCCCTCGAGATGGGGTATTTCGATTTCGATCATCCGGTCGAAACCGACTTCCGTGTGACGGCAGAGCGGTGCATCCTCTGCGGGGCATGTGCGGCCAATTGTCCGACCGGCGCCATGGAGATGGTTGACAGGGACGGGGATCGGGTTCTCTCCCTCTG
>JASFIA010000124.1:0-6817 GCA_050122915.1 Desulfobacterales bacterium
TATCCATCCAGTCCGTGGCCGTGACCGGCTCGTGGTCTATCCTGGCGAAGAGGTCGTCTGATGTCGGCAGATCACTCATACCTTGTTACTCCTTTTTGTCCACTGGAAGGCCAGCTTCGATCATTTTTTCCCTGAAATCGTCTTCGTATTCCTGGTACGTATGAACCTTTACCGGGAAATTCCAAGGATTTACATGGCGAACCGCGCGGGTGTTGTTTGGCATATTGCGGGTGGGGCTCAGAAAAACCCCGCCCAGGTGCATCAGCTTGCTGAAAGGGAAATACATCAGCAGAACGCAAACAAAGAAAAGATGCACATAGTAGATGCTGCCGATGGACCTCATGGTCTCCATGGAAGCAAAATGAAAGGAAATCAAGCCGTAGGTGAGTTCCTTGGCCGCTGTTACATCGATCCGGATGACATACCGCATCAAGATGCCGGTGAATGCGATGCCGATGATAAGAAAGAGGGGAAAGTAATCGGATGCCAGGGAGATGTACCGGACATTGGGGAGATAGATGCGCCGGGCAAAAAGGTAGAGCACCGCAGCCAGCAGTACGAAACTCGACAATGAGATCACCGGCTGTCCGATCTGAAGGAACGTATCCACTTTCTGCAGGAGCTGAACGGCCATGGGCACCGGCTCAAGAAAGAACCGCAGATGCCTGACGATCACGACGAAAAACGCATAGTGAAACACCAAAGCAAACAGCCAGAGCCAGATCTCGATGTCGTAGGCGATCCGGCCTCCGTCCCCGAAGCGCATTCGGGTATTGCGAAACAGGGACCGAAAGGTCACGATCTCAAAAAACATTCGAAGGATCACCCCTGCCGACGAAAAGGGGCTGTCGATACTGTTGTGTTTGATCCAGGGCAGGGATTTTTGCTGTCCCGCAACAGTGGGTATCTGAAAGGGGACAGCAGACTTGGACCAGTCCATCAGTCGGTAGATAAATCCACCGATGAACACCAGGATCGCCCCATAAGGAATGATCACCCCGAAAAGCACCTGGAGACTCAAGACCTCCGTGCCCACGTAGGCGAGCAGGAAAAGAACCAGCACGGCCAACAGGGAGTAGAAATACTTGCCATTCATTGACCTTTACCTCGCTTTCGGCTCCGCTCTGCGTTGCACCGGCCCGGCAGAACCCATGCCCATCGGTTGTCCTTGATGGGGCCGGAGGTGGATTCGCCCGGCGCCGGGGAGCCAACCGGAAAAAAGTTAAACTACGTCTCGCCGGAACCCATCGGCTCTTCCGGGTTCTCGGTAACCAAACCAGCCCTTGCAAAGGCCTTGTAAATTTTGCTTTGCTCTTCGTTTGCTTTGAGACGGTATATCTGCTCCCGGCATCCGATGAAAACATCAAATGCGGCCAGAAGGGCACGATCGACCTTGGCGTCAAAGCCCGCCAAGGTCGGTTCGTCCAGTTTGTTTCCAAACCGGTTGCGGACAAGGGCTTTGACGGTCAAAACGAATGCAAGGGCTTGAGAAGGGGAAAACAGGGTTTGAACGGCACGAATGCGAACCAAGGGATCCAGAATTTTTTTGAGGTCAGTAGGATCGGCGCTGCCTGCCAGTTCGTCGTAGAGAGAACCGAGGGTTTGACGGGCGGCGGCGCCGACCGGATTGGCAAAGGAATCTTGCTGAGAGGTGAGAAATCGGGCGGTGTCCGGAGGATAGGATTTTGCCAGGGACTCGACCCACTGGCTGACAATGGCGGTTTTGTGTTGTTCTAGCAGCTGTCTCAGCCTCATCGTTTGGGGCCGCCTTGGACGTCGTCGGGCCCGGTTGCCATCGCCGACTGACCCATCCTTCCAATTTTTATTAATAATATTAGGTCGTTGTGCATAGCATTCGTTTAATTGATCGAAGGTATGCCTATAAAACAAAGTGGCAATTACTGTCAAGGCAATTCGGACCGCTAACCATGGCCTGGCTATAAAGGTAATCTAAAGAAGCCCGGTGGTTAAGAGCAGCGGGCCGCTCTGTCAGGTGGGGATGCGAGAAGGCCCGGAGGGAGATCGCCTTGCCGGAAACCTGGCACGGCCCAGAGGGAGATCGCTATCGCTTCCGCCGCCTGTAGACGGTCTTCCAGCCTGCCCGGCCCTGTCGGCGGCAGTCGGAAAGCGCCCTGTAAAAGGCACCCACTGCCAATTCGGCGCAGTGAAAATGATCCGGAGGCAGGCTCTGCAGACGATCCGCCACCATTTCCGGGGTCAATCGCCACGCATCCCCCAGACTCTTCGCTTCGGCCATGGCGATAAGGGCATTGGCGCAGGCATTGGTGTTCATGCAGCCGTTGACTTGGTAGGTGATTTCCCGGACGACGTCACCATCGAGTCTGATATAGAATTCGACGGCATCACCACAGACGCCTTTCCGCCGCCCCCATCCGCTGGGGTTCGGCATCGGCATCTGACGGTCCGTTCGAAATGCCATTTCCAGAAAGGTCAGGCTGTGTGCCGTCCATGGGTCATCCGTCATACCGCTTTACATCTCCCGGGAAATTTGAAAATTTGCATGCTATTCTCAAAGGGCAGACCAAGTCAAGGCACCGACGCCCGATGATTGGGATAGAACGGGCAACCCATTCGGAAGCCGCCGCCGATCCGGCGCCAGGGAGGGATGACCCCGGGATGGAATCGCACATCCAAACCGCAGGCATCAGTGACGCCCCCGCCATCGCTGCGGTGATTCGCTCGGCATTCCTGCCGGTGGCGCGGCGGTTCAATCTGACGCCGGGAAACTGTCCCCGCCATCCCTCCAACGCAACCACGGACTGGGTAAGGGCGGACATGGACCGGGGGATCCGATACGACCTTCTCACCGTATACGGAAGGCCAACCGGCTGCGTTGGCCTTGAAATTCCGGAACCCGGGCTCGCCTATATGGAACGGCTTTCCGTAAGGCCCTCCGCCCAAGGTCATGGGTATGGCAGGGCCCTGGTCACCCATTTTCTCAGACAAGCCGCCGCAGCCGAAGCCACCCGCATCAGCATCGGAATCATTGCCGACCAGAGGGAGCTCGGTCGCTGGTACGCGCAATTTGGATTCATAGAGACCGGTCGCCGCCGTTTCGACCACCTGCCTTTCGAAGTCGCGTTCATGTCCAAGGCAATGAGGATGGGCAGGCCGTTGCCCCCCGATCAGGAGTATCTTCCATGACCTAAATAGGTTTCTAAAGAAACGACGAAAACGCCCTCGCCCAGGCGATGGTAGATGGGGGCCAACCGGGTGGGTCGAGAGCTGCCGGCCAAGGACGGGATCAAACCGGGTCGGCGCCTGAACCGCCGCCTCGAGCTGGTGCTGCGGTGACCCCTCCATTTTACAAAGCACCGGGCGGCCGTGTCGCCCCTGTGGCCGGGATTGAACTTGCCCGGCAAAAAAGATATGCGTCCTTTCAGGTCTTGCGGGCCTGCCGGCACTTGCCGACAGGGCATCTTTTTCCCTTTCGAAAGCCCATTGCAAGGAGGCGTGACCAATGATGACCAACCCCTCTCGGAACTCCAGTGCCTGGATCATCCCTGCCCTACTTACCGCCGTATGCCTGTTGCTCTTTTCCTGCGGAGGCAAGCAAACACCGTCGGGATCCGACACGGTTGCTGAACCGGTTGCCAGCCCCGAGGCCCTGTTTGCCGGTGAACCGCCGCTCGATTCCCCCTACGAAGCGGTGGTCGTCGAATCCTTTCAAACCACCGATGACTTCAAGCGCGACTATGCCGCCGAGCTCGAGGTCTGTCACCGGACGGTGCTCGATGCACTCAGGAAAAAAGATCGCTATCGGGTGGTTGAAGATTCTGCGGATGCCAAAGGTTTCGGCAGGGTCCTGATCGTTCATACCCGTGTCCCCGACATGCGGATCGCCGGCGGGGCTGCCCGGTTCTGGGGCGGTGCCTTTGCCGGCAGCTCCCACATGACCCTCGATCTGGCATTCGAAGATGCCAAGTCCCGGACGATGGTCCGGAAAAAGGTCATTGAAAGCCACAACAATGCCTTTGCCGCCGCTTGGTCCTTCGGGGCCAACGACAGAAGCCTGCCCTCGGACATGGGGCTGATGATGGCCGAATACATCTCGGCGACGGTCCCTTCGGCCACGCAATAGAGTCCCGGTTGCGGCAGGTGCGGCCCATCCGATCCGGAACACTTAACTACCGCTGGCTCCCGGAGGCTTCCAGCCGGCGAGTCGAGCCATCATCCACCAGAAGGCCTGGGCGTTTCTATCGCAGATGAGGGGCTTGGATCGCCGGCATGGGTAGGGTGTGCAGTTTCCAGGATTGGCGTCGCACCACTGCCCTGCCCAGTTGCGGATCGAACCGCCCTCCCGATAATAGCCCCCGAAATCCCCTTCCCGATCGAGATAGTCCTTCCCGTCGGGGTCGAAGCGTTCGATATCGGCCACATCGAAGAGAATCTTGTTGTAGGACCGGCAGTAGGCCCTGATCTGTTCGTTGCGCAGGTGGGTGTTCCCTGACGATCCTTCGCCGTCGAGCGGGGCCGTCGCATAGACCATGGCAACTCCAGGAAATTCGGCCTCGAGTGCTTGCATCTGCTCCAGGTAGAACTCGACCTCTTCCGGGGTATATCGGGTCAATTGGTCTCCCCAGCACCACATGACCACATTGACGTCTCCCCATCCCTTCTCCAGTAAAAACCGTGTTCGATCCACCCATCGGTAGCGGTCAGGGGTCCCCAAATCTCCCCTGAGGTCTTTGGTGAAAACGGCAAGCGCATCTCCGCGGCCAGTCCGATCGATGTCATAGAGGGCGTCTTTAAGTTCCAGCTGTTCCAAGCCTTGGAGGAGGCGCACGCCCAGATCGTTGAGCCCGTATGCCACACCGATGGTTTCCCGGGCTTTAAGAATCCATTCCTCGGGAATTTGATCGATGTCGGTGCAGGCGTGGTCGATCACCATGGGTGCCTCGAGGGATCCAATGGCGGAAAGGCCAACCGACCGATCGCCGGCGGCACATCCGCCGATGAGGGCGGATAGAAAAAAAAGTAGGGTCAGGTTTTGGCAGGGCATCGGATACCTCCGTCCGTGGTGGACGTCCTGCAAAATAGGCGGTCCGTTTGAGGTTTAGTGATTTCAGGACCCAACGTCAACAAAGGGACTGCTTTCGTTTAAACGGTCAGATCTCGCCTTGACATGAAAAGGTTCGATGGGTGTATAGGTGTGTACTTGTCCTGCGGGTCCCGGCCCGGGGTGAGCCGATTGCCGGAACGGTCTGCCGGAGGACAGTCATTTTGCGTTCCTGAAACCCCCAACGAAGGGAGACGGGTCATGAAGCGTTACCTGATGGTGTTCGCGTTGGTGTTGCTCGTGGCGGCGGGGGCCGCCTTTGCCGCCACGCCAAAAGAAGCCCTCGTCATGGCGTGGCAGTTCGACGATATCATCACCCTGGATCCGGCGGAGATCTTCGAGTTCTCCGGCGCCGAATACGCCGGTAACACCTACGACCGGCTGATCGGCTTCGACGTGGACGATGTCAGCAAGATCTACGGCGTCGTGGCCGAAAGCTGGGAGGTGGGCGAAGACGGCAAGACCTTCACTTTCAAGATCCGCAAAGGAATTCCGTTTGCATCCGGGAATATGCTGACAGCCAAAGATGCCGCTTTTTCCCTCCAGCGCACGGTTATTCTGGACAAATCCCCGGCCTTCATCCTGAGCCAGTTCGGCTTCACCCCCGACAACGTCCGGGAGAAGATCCGGGCCGTGGACGACGACACCCTGGTCCTGGAGACCGGTGATGTGTTTGCCCCCACCTTCGTGCTCTACTGCCTCACCGCCACCGTTGGATCGGTGGTGGACATGAAGGAAGTCATGGCCCATGAGGAAAACGGCGACCTGGGCCATGCCTGGCTGAGAACCCACTATGCCGGCTCCGGGCCATTCACGCTGAGGGACTGGAAGCCCAGCGAACTGCTCGACCTGGCTGGCAACCCCGCGTACTGGGACGGGGCGCCGGCAATGAAGCGGGTGGTAATCCGGCACATTGCCGAACCGGCCACCCAGCGGCTTCTGGTCGAGAAAGGGGACATCGACATTGCCCGCAACCTGGGGCCCGATCAGATCAAGGGCCTGGAGGGAAATCCCAAGGTTCGGATCCATTCCTCACCCAAAGGGGGAATCTTCTACCTCGGGCTCAATCAGAAGCATGAGATCTTGCAGAAGCCGAAGGTGCGCCAGGCCCTCAAATACCTGGTGGACTACCAGGGTATCGCCGACACGATCCTCAAGGGAAGCATGGTCCCCCACCAGGCCTTTCTGCCCCTGGGATTCCTGGGCGCCCTGGAAGAAAAGCCCTTCTCTTTCGACCCGGCAAAAGCCAAGGCCCTGCTCGCCGAGGCCGGATACCCCGACGGCTTTTCCATTACCATGGATACCCGGAACAACTTCCCCACCCTGGACATGGCCCAATCCATCCAGTCGACCTTCGCCCAAGGGGGAGTGAACCTGGAAATCGTTCCCATGGACGGCAAACAGGCCCTGACGAAATACCGGGCCCGCAACCACGAAATCTATATCGGCCGATGGGGACCAGACTATCAGGACCCCCATACCAACGCGGACACCTTTGCCAAGAATCTCGACAACGCCGACGATGCCAAGGATAAGCCCCTGGCCTGGCGAAACGCCTGGGACATTCCCGAGATGAGCCAAAAAACCCTGGCCGCCGTCAAGGAGAAAGACCCCGCAAAACGGGCCCGGATGTATCAGGAGATCCAACGGGAGCACCAGGAGACGTCTCCCTTCGTGATCATGTTCCAGGATATTGAGGTCGCGGCGGAAGGGGCCAACGTCAAGGGATTTGTTTTA
>JASFIA010000125.1:0-6807 GCA_050122915.1 Desulfobacterales bacterium
AAAAACGGTGTCCGCGCCGTTTTACCAGAGATCGTTATTTAGGTGATGGTGGTCAGAGTGTAGCAGCATACGGCCCGACGGAAGAGAAAATCACCGACAGGGGCCGGGTAGAAATCGGGGTCTGGACCGCCGATACCAGGGAGTGGAGGTGAGGCGTCGCTGGCCGGAGTGGTCGTTCTCAGATCGATCGGGTCGTCTCAGAGAAGATCAGGTAAGGGAATAGGTATCCACGACAAAGTCTTGGTCATACTAAAGAATGTGATCTTCGATTTCAAGTAACTTTTTAAAAAATTATGAATTAAAGGCGTCATTGGACACTGGAGAACCACGCCTGACTGCAGGGGTATAGCGGCTGGTCGACCGATATAGGAGCGGGTCAAAAAGAAGATTTGGAGAGAGCGTCCAGGTATTTCTCCACCCACTTCTGATCGTCTTCCGGCTTGATTTCGGAAGGCAGTTGTGCGACGGCAAGGTCCACGGCGGCATCGATCAACTCGCTCTTCAGGGCCCCGCCGGCCTCGCGGATCCGGTTTTCGATGCGTTGGCGGGCGCTGTCGATCATCAGCTTCGATTGTCGGTTGGCATCCTCGATCATTTCCTTCCGATCCCGCTCACCCTGGGCAATCATTCGATTGCGAACGGCCTCGGCCTGGGCTTTCCTGGCATCGAGCTGTTGTGAAAATACGCTCAGATCGGCCTCCGCCTTCCGCTTGCGGTCTTCCAGCCCGTCGAGTTCTTTTTCCAGACTGTTTCTGTACCCCTTAAAAAATACCTGAACGGGCTTGCGAAGATATTTAAACAAGAGGGCCAGCAGAATGAAAAAATTCACCCACATCATGACGAGGTCGTAGGTGCCGCGCCAACTCTGTGACGACGACGCCCAGGTCGATACCGGCATCAACCAGGAGGCGACGACCACCGACGGCACGACTCCCCACCCCTTCAAATGGTCAGAGAAACGGCTCACGGTCGAGGATTCCTCTCCAGAATGGATGCAATGATGGCGGCCGATAGATCCCTGGATTCTGCGCCGATGGTCTTTCGGGCCTCGGCCATCGACTCTGCCAATCGGCTCTCCGCCGCCTTTCGCATCTGGTCGATGTCCTTCCGCGCCCGACGAAGGATAACAACCGCATCCTCTTGAGCCGACGCGAGGAGGTCGGCGCGCATCCGGCCGGCCGCAGCTTTGGCGGCCTCCTCCTCTTGCGCTACCTGGGTGGCCAGCCGCTTCATCTCCTCGTTCAGTTGCCTGGCTTCGGATTTAAGACCGTCGAAAAGGGCTTCCCGGTCCGCCATGCGTCTCCTGACCGGCCGGAACATCACCCGGTTGATCAGGAACAAAAACAGCAGAAAACACAGCATCTGGACCCAGAGGGTTTCGTTGATGGTGATCAGGGCCGTGGTTTTGATAATTTCCATTGGTCCGCCTGCCGGTGTTGAAGGACCTCCGACCGATCCCCCGGTTTCACAGCGAAAAGGCGCCGGTGCCCGAGGTGTTTCCAGAGGGACTTTAGGGGCTAGCCCCTCAGACGACAAAGAGCAGGAGCAGCGCAATGACCAGGGAGTATATCCCCGTGGACTCTGCCACGGCCTGACCCACCAGCATGGTTCGTGTCAGCAGGCCCGCCTCCTTTGGATTACGCCCGATGGCTTCGCATGCCTTGGCGGCCGCCATGCCTTCGCCAACCCCCGGTCCGATAGCGCCCAATCCCATGGACAGCCCTGCGCCTAAAAGCGCTGCCGCCTTGACCAGATCAACCCCTTCGATGGCCATCTCTCGCTCCTTGCTGTGGTTAAACAACGAATATGAGTACCAAACTCACCACCATGGCGTAAATGGCGGTCGACTGGCTGACCGCCTGCCCCACCAGCATCACACGCATTAGGTCTCCGGCGCATTCGACATTTCTGGCCACCCACCGAACCGCCCCCTCGGCCACCAAGCCGTTGCCGATGCCGGGCCCGATGCCCCCCAAGCCGGTGCATAGCCCGGCGCTGAGAAGCCCAACCGATGCGCTCAGGGCCGGGTTCTCGGGAAATGTCTTGAACATCAGGATAAAGCTGACCAGAAGCCCGAAGACAGAAGGCGTCTGGGCAACAGCCTGTCCCACCAGCATGGTGGTGGTCACCTGGGCGGACGTGTCCGGGTGGCGGCCGACCCCTTCGCAGCTGGCAGCGGCGGCCATCCCTCCCCCGTATCCCGACCCAATGGCAGCTAGCCCCGTACTAAGCCCGGCCCCGATCATGGCGGCCCAGGCGGGAGACGTCGCTCCTTGGCCAATCTCCATGAACAGCAGCAGCAGGGCCACCACCATGGCAAAAATGGCGGGGGTCTGGCAGACGGCCGTACCGATCAGCATGTTGGTGGTCAGGCGACCCGACACCGCCGGCTGATAGGAGATGGCCAGGCAACTCCCACCGGCCGGAAGCCCCGCCCCGATCCCGGACCCGATGGCACCGAACCCCATGCACAGGCCGGCTCCGAACAGCGCCGCGGCTTTCACGAAACTGGGCTCTGCGGGCTCCACGAACAGCAACAAAATGGCAACCACAAGGGAAAAAATGGATGCGGATTCTGAGATCGCCTGCCCCACCAGCATGTTTTTGATGATGTCTCCAGAATGTTCGGAGCCTCGGGCGATGGCCTCCGACGCCCGGCTGGCCGTGTAGCCTTCACCGGTGGCGGCACCGATAGCGCCGAGTCCCATGGCGAAGGCACCGCCGACGTAGGCGGCCATCTTGGTCGCGGTTGCGGGGTCGATGGGCATCGGGTCTATTTCACCTGAACAGAAATGTAGACAACCGTCAACATGGTGAATACGAAGGCCTGAATGGTCCCGACAAACAATCCGAAAAACACGTTCAAAAACGGCGGCAGCAAAATGCTGTAGGTCAGATAGGAGACCACCAGGATGATGATGGCCCCCCCCATGATATTCCCGAACAATCGAAACGAAATGGAGATGATCTTTGCCAGCTCGCCGATCAGGTTGAGAGGCATGAGAAAAAACACCGGCTCGAAATAGGCCCGGATGTAGACCACGAACCCTTTCTCCCGGATCCCGGCATAGTGGGCAATCACAAATCCCAGTATGCCCAGACTAAGGGGCGTATTGAGGTCCCTGGTGGGTTCTTCCAAGTGGGGAAGGATGCCCAGCCAGTTGGACAATAGCAGAAAAATGAACAGGGCGCAGATGAGGGGGGAGTAGGTTCTGGCATGTCGCCTTCCGAGGGCCTCCTCGGTCAGCCCGTAGAGCTTGGCGACGAGGATCTCTCCGAGGATCTGCACGGGGCCCGGCATCAGTTGGCGGCGGCGCCCGGCGATGACCCCGAAAAGAATGGCGACCGTAAAAACAATCCAGGTCATGACCAGCACTTCCAGGTTGATGGCCACCTGGTAGCCGGCGATGGGGATGATCAGCTGATGGATTTCTCCCAGTCGGTCCATAGTGCCCTCCCGACTAAAGCTGCATTCCCGACTTGCCCCTAACGACGCCTATCACACTCCAGGCCAGAATCGTCAGCTGCACCATAAACACCCCTGCGACCGTTGCCGGCAGATCAAAGTCGTCAACCTTGAGGGCCGTCAAGACTGGCAGGGCCAGGAGCAAATAGCGACCGATTCTAGACATCGCGGCAAGCCTGCGGGCAGGTTTCGGCCCCCGCCGCAGCTGACGCTGAATGGATTGACCCAGGATGATGAAATTGGCGATGCTGAACAGGCTTCCCAGCATCAGGCCTTCGCCGATGTGGGGCTGGCCGGCGGCGATAAGCCCGATGCCCGACGCGGCCGCCACTGTAAAAGCGACAGCGCTGACCCGCTGTTGCAGTTGCTTAATGGCTTCCATTCCCGGAGTCGGATCCTGACGGCGGGTCGTCCTTGAACAGGTCCTGAATCTGTCGATAGGAAACCACAGCGCCCCCGACCACACCGAAAACGGTGAAGCCTGCCGTCATTAGGCCCCGGCTTCCCAGCGTCTCATCCAAATATCGCCCCACAAAAAAGCAGAAGACAATGCAGCCGGCCATGGTCAGCCCCAGCTGGAGCACTATCGAAAAATTCTCGGCCCAGACCTTGTGTTTCTTGTAGTCCAATTCCGTGGTCTTTTCGGGTTGGTAACGACGGAGGATCGGCTTCCGGCTTCCGGGGCAGCGACCGGCGGCGCAAGAAAGGCAGCCGCGCGTGACACACAGCATTAGGGGCATAAGGAAAAGGAGATGGAAGATGATCCTTTTGTATTCGGGTTTTTACCGTTTGTCAAACCGAGGATAGCGGTGTATAAGGCCTCATAGGAGACCTGATCGACAGCGACCTCACCGACGCCACCGATACCCGCCTCTTCTTTCTGTATCCAGATCCCGCGAATTGATCCACGACCCGCTGGCGTCCCTTAAACCCGTTTGGACAGGAGGCCACCCAATGGCAGTGCTGACCATTTCAAGAATGTTTGGTGCCGGGGGGAAAACGATGGGGGAGATGATCACCCAGCGACTCGGCTACAGATTTTTCGACAACGAGCTGATCCAGATGGTGGCCAAACAGGCAAAAGTGTCAACGGACTGGGTCGAAGCAATGGAAAAGGAGGCGGGGGGAAAGTTCCAGAAGCTCGTATCCACCCTGGTGCCCAAGAATCTGATTGAAAAAATTCTGAGCACCGAACAGGGCTATCTGGACGAAGAAATCTACACGGACATCTTGAATCATGTCATCAATAAAATTGCCGATGGCGGCGATGCGGTCATCCTGGGCCGCGGGTCCCAGTATATCCTGAAAGATCGCCCCGACACCTATCACATCCTTCTGGTCGCCGATCTCGACTATCGCATCCAGTTCATCATGGATAAATACGAACTGACCCAAAAGCAGGCGGTCATGGCGGTGGCCTTGGAGGACAAGCGCCGATTGAACCTCTATCGGAAATTCGGAAAGGTCGACTACAATCAGACAGACCACTACCATGTGGTGTTCAATATGCGCCAGATTGCCATAGAAAAAGCCTGTGACATGATTTGCACCCTTCTCGGCAGCTGCCGTTTTTAAGGCTTGCCGAACGGTCACCGACCACACCCCGAAAAAAGGCAGCGATCCCTTCCCCCTGCAACACAATAGCGGATGCCCGCCGGTTCGGCGGCCAGGTGCCGTCTTTTCAGATGTGGTGCCAAAAACCTCTAAAGTTGTGGGATTATGTGCCAATGATCTCTGGCAGAAGAGACCACCAGCGTCATCGATGAACAGCCAGAGGCCATTGATCCATGGAAAATCTTTTTTTATCGCACCTTCTGAAACAGGATAAGAAACTTCCCACCCTTCCGGCCATTGCCGCCCAATTGATAGAGGCCGTCCAAAAAGACGAGCCGGACATCGGCGTGATCTCCGCCATCATCGCCAATGATCCTCCCCTGAGCATCGAAGTCCTGAAGTTCGTCAACTCACCGTACTTCGGTTTTCGGAGAAAGATATCGTCGGTCCACCATGCCGCCCAGATGCTTGGGATCAACACCGTTAAAAACCTGGCCATAAGCTTTGCCCTGATCAAAACCTTCAGCCGGCAGTCGAACGGGTTCGACTATTCCGACTTCTGGAAGGACAGCCTCGTTGCCGCCGTTTCCTGCAAGCTGATCGCCCAGGCGGTGCAACCCGAGTTCGCCGAAGACGCCTTTTTTTTGGGGCTTCTCCACAACATCGGCATTCTCGTCCTCGTGGAATACCTGCCGTCGGAATACGAGCCGGTGATTCAGGAGGTCAAAGAAGAAAAAACCCACCTGTCGGCGGTCGAGAACCAGATCCTTGGATTCGACCACATGCAGATCGGCAGCTACCTTGTCAAAAAGTGGGGCTTGCCGGACATCATGGTCCACGCCATCCGATTTCACCACCATCCGGATCAGCAGGACGGCGACTCGGAACCCCTGGAGACCGCCACCCATATCCTGCACCTGTCCACCTTGTTTACGGAATTCTTTCAGAAACCGGAGGAGGCACTGGGCATTGGGGTCATCCGTCACTTCATCGACCGCTATGGATTCTCGCCCGCTCTGGATGTCGGAGCGTTATTGGAAAGCACCAATGCCCAGGTATCGGAAGTGCTCCCCGCGTTTGATATCAGCGGCTATGACCGGGAATGCTACCAGACGATCATCGAGAGGGTTAGAGAAGAACTGCTGAACGTCTCCTTCGACCATGTTCAAAAACTGGTCGAACAACGCCAGCAGATCGAAGCCCTCAAGCAGAATGTGACCAGGGACGGACTCACATCCCTTTACAATCACAATGGTTCCACAAGGTGCTGCAGCATGAGATCAGGCGATCCGTCAGATACCGGAACTCTCTGTCCATTCTTTTTGCGGACATCGATGACCCCAAAATCATCAATGACAGCTACGGGCATCTGGTGGGGGACAAGGTTTTGAAGATTCTCGCCAACATCCTGCGGAAGGATATCCGAGAAACCGATTACATCGCCCGATATGGCGGCGAGGCGTTTGCCGTCATCTGCACCGAAACCCCATTGGAAGGCGCGCTAAAGATCGGCCGACGGCTCATATCAACGGTGTCTTCCAACAGTTTCGTTCACGAAAAGGGAACCATCCGGCTGACCATCAGCATTGGAATTGCATCGACCAATCCGGGGGAAACCATTTCATCAACGCAGCTGATCGACAGGGCCGACAAAGCGCTTTACAGCGCCAAGGAAAACGGTAAAAACCAATGCTGCAGCTATCTTTGATCGGGAAGGTCCCGGCAGCCGACCCCGCAACCGTTTTGGGCCGTTAGATCCCCTCCCTTGCCGGCGGCAGGCCACAGCA
>JASFIA010000126.1:0-6799 GCA_050122915.1 Desulfobacterales bacterium
GCCGTCCTGGAGAATGAAAATGGCGTCCTTTGCATGCTCGACCAGAAGCCGGTACTTTGCTTCCGATTCTTTGATGGCCGTCTCCGCCCGTTTGATCGGATCGATATCCTTGGCCACGGACAGGACGTGGGATTCACCGCTCAGATTGATGATGTTGGCCGATAGAAGCCCGGTTCGGACCTCCCCGTTCCTCAGTCTGAATAGAACTTCAAAATCCTTCACAGACCCACGTCGCCGAATCCGTGTCATGATTCTAAGGGCGTCCCTCGGATTGGCCCATAGGTTGAGGTCCTCGGGGGTCTTCCCGATGACGTCTTCGCTGGTAAACCCCGTCAACTGGCTGAAACCATGGTTGATCATCGTGTAGGCGCCGTCCCGCAATCGGTTGATGAAAATGGCATCGGGACTGGTCTCGAGCGCTGTTTCGAGAACGGTGCTGGCCATCTCCAGTGCGGTGGTGGCCCGCAGGTAGTCGCTGATATTCCTGGAGATGGCGAGAAATCCCTGGGTCACCCGATGGTCGTCGGTGACGGCGGACAGGGAGGTTTCCATCTCGAGCTTCGAGCCGTCATGAGCCAGCAGCTCGATGTCGACAAACCGCGCCTGACCTCCCGAAAAGAGCGCCGTTCCGGCCTCCTCCACTTTGCGGCGGTATTTGGAAACCAGGAAATTCCGAAAATCCTTCCCCAGCAGGGCATCGACCGGATATCCGAGCACTTTTTCACAGGATGGCGTAACGAAGATGATCTCCCATGAGGTATCGAACATCCAGACAAGATCGGTGACGCTTTCAATCGCCTGCCGATAGACGGACAGCGTCTTCTCCAATGCTTCCACCTTGCCGTTGAGGCGTCGATTCTCGAAGTCGATGGTGTTCGCGGGCGGGTTGTTGCTCAACCCAAGCTGTTTTCCCATGCTGGCCGTTTGCTCCCTGTTGAAAATGGGTTGCCCGCCGGGCGCGGGCGCCTCGTCACGATAACAGCCGGTGGGCCTGACTCTCTGTTTTGCCTGCCGGTGTGATCCGGATGTAGTCTAGTTTCCGTTGCAGCTCGCGGATGGTCATGGCGCCACCGTAAGTCAAACCGGACCGGAGACCGCCCGTTATGTCGGCGATGATCTCCGATTCGTCCTCTCGGTAGGCAACGGTCGTCGCCACCCCCTCTGCCGTCTTCCATTCGGCCATACCGCCGTGGAAGTCATCCTGTGCTTCGCTGCTGGCCATGCCCCGGTAGACCTTGACCCGGATCTCTGAGCCGTCCTTCCCCTTTTGGGTGATGACCGGCCCCGGGGTGGGTCTGGTGCCGGCAAGCATGCTGCCGATCATGACGAAATCCGAACCGAAGGCCAATGCTTTGACGATATCCCCCGGGGTGCGGATGCCGCCGTCGGCGACGATCGAACGATCCACGCGAGCGCAGTTTCTGAGAGCCGTCAGGTTGGGCACCCCGAAACCCGTTTTTAGCCGGGTGGTGCACACCGACCCTCCGCCGATGCCCACCTTGACGATGTCCGCGCTGCAGGAGGCCAGGTAGTCCGCACCCGCGTAGGTGGCGACGTTGCCGGCCATGATGCAGGCCTCCTTGCCAAGCAGATGCCTGATGTGTTTCAGGGTTTTGCCCACATAGCGGGCATGGGCGTGGGCCACGTCAACACAAAAGCGGTCGGCACCGACACCTTTGAGGGCCTCGGCGCGTTCCAGATCCTTGGGAGTACATCCGATGGAAACGAAGACCGGGTGGCGGCACTCCTTGAATACCCGGATGTTGTCTTCCACCGACATGTATCGGTGAAGCACACCGATACCCCCTCTGTCGCCGATAAAGTTCGCCATGTCGGCTTCGGTGATGGTATCCATATTGGAGGTCATCAGGGGAAGCTCCAGGTGGATCTTTCCGGTTCTGTCGGTAACGGATATGTCGACGATGCGCCTGGATTCCCAGTGATTGTATGAGGGAACCAGCAGGACATCGTCATAGGTGATGGCATCGCTCATAAAACGTCTCCATGCAACGTACCCTGGAAGGCCAAACCACCCTCGGGGCGACCGATCGGGTAGTGGAAGAATTTGTCGGGTCTGAAAAGCCTCCGCCATATTACGGGTTTAGCGGCCGAGGATCAACCCCTGCCGGTATTTAGCAGTAATCTTGACAATACCGGGATGTCTTTCTAAGCTGCCACCGTTGCTGGATTGGCCTCTGCCGGCGCCGATTCGTTGCCCAGTCAACGCCTGATCCCCCTGCAATGGGAATTCCAACCATTGAAAACGCCGCTTCATATTGCCGTTCGCACCCTCGCAGCGTTCTCCCACAGAAGCGGCGACTTGGACCGCTCCTTCCAGCACCCCGCCTCCGCCCTGGAAGGCATCCGCGCCCACCAGAAAATCCAAAATGCAAGACCTGATGGGTATATCCCTGAGCACTCACTCGTCGGCCAGATGGAAACCGAGCGGTTCATTATCGACATCAGGGGGCGGGTCGACGGGGTGTGGCAGCGCAACGGCCGAACCGTCGTCGAGGAAATCAAAACGACGAGCCGGGATCTTGCAGGACTGACTCCCCACGGCCATGACAGCCACTGGGCTCAGCTTACGGTTTATGCCTGGATGGTTGCCCGGGAAAGAAATCTACCCGTGGTCGATGGGCAGCTCACCTACTGCCGTCAGGGAACCGGAGAGATCCTCGAACTCCACCGTGAACTCACCATCGAAGCGGCGTCGGCTTTCGTGAACGGGCTTATCGACCGCTATCTGTCATGGGCGGAGCTTCTATTGGAGTGGCGCAATAAAAGGGATGCATCAATCCGGAAGCTCTCCTTTCCACACCGCGACTTCCGGGCCGGCCAGCGGGCCATGGCCGTCGCCGTCTACCGATCCATTCGGGAAAAAGACCGGTTGATGGTCGAAGCGCCCACAGGGATCGGCAAAACCATGGCGGCTCTTTTCCCGGCGGTAAAGGCCGTGGCCGAAGGGTTATCGGAAGGCGTTTTTTACCTCACTGCCCGCACCACGGGCCGGCAAGCCGCCGAGGCGGCCCTGGAACGGATGCGGAAAAAGGGGCTTCATTTCCGAGCACTGTCCCTGACAGCAAAAGACAAGCTGTGCGTTCATCCCGAATCCGCCTGCACCCCTGAAGAGTGCCCCTGTGCCCGAGGCCACTATGACCGTCTCACAGAGGCCATGGAGGCGGCCATGGCCACCCAGGCCCTTACCCGTCAGGTGGTTGCGGATCTGGCCGATAGGCACCGGGTTTGCCCCTTCGCGTTTTCCCTGGAACTTGTCCAGTGGGTCGACGCCGTCATCTGCGACTATAATTACGCCTTTGACCCCCGGGTCCATCTCCGGGGGTTTTTCCAGGAAAATCCGGCATCCCATACCTTTCTGGTGGACGAAGCCCACAACTTGGTGGACCGGGCGCGGGACATGTTTTCAGCGGAGCTGGCCAAGCAGCCCATTCTGGCCCTGCGCCGCTCCGTTCACAAACGGTTGCCGGGCCTTTACCGGTCATTGGGCCGAATTAACCGGTGGATGGCGGCGGCCAGGAAAACAGCCGACACCGCCGGCGGGCAGCGGAGCGACCCACAGCCTCCCGACGGTTTGGCGCCCTTGCTTCGTGATGCGGTTTACCAAGCCGATCGGTGGCTGATTCAAAACGAAAAGGCCGATTGGCGGGACGGCGTTCTCGATTTTTATTTCACCGTCACCAATTATCTTCGCATCCTGGATGCCTACGACCACACCTATTCCACCTGCTACGAATCCGATGGCCGACAGTTTAGGATCAAGCTATTCTGCATCGATCCGTCCGGGCAACTCGGACAGGCCATTGGCCGGGCGCGGTCTGTGGTCTTTTTCTCCGCCACCCTGAGCCCCCCGGCCTATTTTCTAACTCTTTTCGGATGCGACCCCAAAACCCCCTTTCTTGCGCTTTCCTCTCCCTATCCGATGGCCAACCTGAAGCTGCTGGTGGACGGAACCACGTCAACCTATTTTAACGAGCGGCAATCCACCAGCGCCAGCGTCGTCGAGGCCATCCGTGCCGCTACCAGCGGAAAGCCAGGCAACTATCTTTGCTTTTTTCCTTCCTATGTCTACATGGCAATGGTTCACGAGGCCTTTTCCAGGCGATACCCCCGAACGGCGACGCTGGTCCAGACCCCCGCCATGAGCGAATCGGAGCGTGACGACTACCTGAATCGATTCGGTAACCGCCACCCTGAGACCCTCATCGGTTTCGCCGTCATGGGCGGCATCTTCGGGGAAGGTATCGACCTGGCAGGGGACCGGTTGTCCGGAGCGGTCATCATCGGGGTGGGGCTGCCCGCCCCGTCGCCGGAACGGGAGTTGATCCGTTCTTATTTCGCCGACTCCCATGGCGCGGGCTTCGAATACGCCTACCAGTATCCCGGCATGAACCGAGTCCTCCAGGCGGCGGGCCGGGTCATTCGCTCCGAGGAAGACCGTGGCGTCGTCCTTCTGCTGGACCGTCGATACCGCACTCGCCCCTACCGGACATTGTTTCCCGAAGATTGGCGACCGGTGATGGCGGCCGCCCCGAAGGACATCGCACGGATCGTCGCCCATTTCTGGTCCGCCCGCGGACCGTCTCCACGAAAACAAGGACATCCACAGCCAAACAAGGAGCACCACCCATGACCGCTTTAGACTTCCTGGTGCCGGCATCAGAGCTCTACGACAGAATCCGGCGCTTTCAGCGCCAGCTTCGATCGAATGGCTCCGACGGCGCTTTGATCGTCCAGAACGCCGATCTCTATTACTTTTCCGGCACCATCCAGCAAGCCCATCTGTATATTCCGGCCGAAGGGGAACCGCTGCTCATGGCCCGAAAGAGCCTTCCAAGAGCCCGGGAGGAATCCGCCCTCGAACGGGTCGAGCCTATCAAGAGCCCCCGGCAGTTGCCGGATCTCCTCGCGGCTTCCGGCATCGCCATGCCCCATGCCCTTGGCCTGGAAATGGATGTCCTGCCGGTGAACCAGTATCGGGTTTATGCCGATCTTTTTCCCGACGCCAGACTGATCGATGTTTCCGACGATATCCGCCGTGTCCGCGCCGTCAAATCGACCTATGAAATCGATCAGATCCGCTTTGCCGCACGGATGGCTGACGAGGTGGCCGCCACCATGGCCACCCATCTGAGAGAGGGGATGATGGAAGTGGAACTGGCCGGCCTGATCGAGGGCGAGGCGCGTAAACGGGGGCATCAGGGTGTGGTCCGGATGCGCATGTGGGGAGGTGAACTCTTCTATGGTCATTTGCTGGCGGGGCCCCGGGGGGCGGTTCCCAGCTATCTCGCTTCTCCGACCGGAGGGGCGGGGCTCACTCCGGCGGTTGCCCAGGGTGCCGGGTTTTCCCCCATCCGGGCGCGGGAACCGATACTGCTCGACTATGTGTTCGCCTGGAACGGCTATATTGCCGATCATACCCGCATCTTCGCCATCGGGGGGGTTCCGGAGGACCTTCTGAAAGCCCACGAGGCCATGCTGACAGTTCAGGAGACCGTCAAACGAGCAATCCACCCCGGCGCCATTGCCGGGGATCTATATTCCCTGGCCGTCGATGCGGCCAAGGCCATGGGGGTTGATCAGTGGTTCATGGGGTCCGACGACAGCCGTGTCCACTTCATCGGCCACGGCATCGGGCTTGAGCTTGACGAGTACCCTTTTCTTGCCAAGGGGCAGGAAACGGTCCTGGCATCGGGTATGGTGATCGCTCTTGAACCCAAACTGATCATCCCCGGCAAGGGTGTCGTGGGCATTGAAAACACCCTTCTGGTGACCGAGAGCGGTGTCGAGCAATTGACCGGCTTCGACGAGGGAATCTGCATCTTGTGAGGAATTGGACGGGTTTCTCACCCGGTGGGGGCGACCGAATGACCACCTCTTCAGGCGGAATCCGGCGATTTCACCTGGATCGACGGCAACACCGTCCGCGGCGGGAGCCGCCGCCACCGAAGACGGATGCTCACGGCCCCGAATCGGCGGATTTCAGCGCCTGGACGATCCGTTCCCGGGCATGGGGGGACAAGGGCGGCAGAACGGCCAGATCCTCATCCTCCGGCCCCGTCAGACGACAGAGTTCCCGGATTTTAATCAGCTGGGAACGGAACCTGGCGCAGTGACGGCACATGGCCATATGAAACCGGATCATCATTCTCTGGGTGATGGACAGCCGTCGGTCCATGGATTCGGACACTTTTCGACTGACCGCTTCACAATTGAACATCCAATGGGGCAGCATCGGTTAGTCACCTCGGTCGACCCAGTAAGTCTCCAGGCAGCGGCGAAGTTTCATCCGCGCCCGATGAAGCAGGGTCCAGCAATTGGTCGGGGAAATGTCTAGCTCCTGACAGATGAGGGCGGTGTCGACCCCCTCAAATTCTCTGAGACTGAACACCCTGGCCATCCGCTCGGGCAACTCCCCAAGGCACCGAAACAGCCAGGATAAAAACTCTTTTCGCTCGACCCTGCCCAGGGGATCGCCTCCCCATGCCCGAGGCCGCCTTTTCCAACGGCCGCGCCCGTCGAAAGGCGAATCGCTGGGAAGCTCCTCGGGATCCAGTCCGTCCCCGATGCGATCCGGACGCTGTCGCCTGAAATGGTCGACGATCTTGTGCTTCAGGATGCCGGTCAGCCAGGTTCGGAAATCTGAGCGATTCTGGAAGCCGTGTCTTGCCTTCAGGGCAGCCAGCAAGGTTTCCTGAACGACATCCTCAGCCGCTGAGGGATCGCCTATTCGGGCTAGAGCATAGCGGAAAAGATAGTCGCCATAGCGATCCAGCCAGTG
>JASFIA010000127.1:0-6710 GCA_050122915.1 Desulfobacterales bacterium
TCTCAGACAACGGCCAAGCCCCCCTCAAAGACATCATTCGGGCTCTCAAGGAGACCTACTGTCGCTCAATCGGCGTCGAGTACATGCACATTCAGGATCCGGAGGAGCGAAAATGGCTCCAGGATCGTATGGAGCCCCAACGAAACAGGCCGTCCCTGTCGACTTCCGGCAGGGAGCGCATGTTAAGGCTCCTGCTGAGCGCAGGCATGTTCGAAAAGTTCCTGAACCGTAAATATATCGGCGTGACCCGCTTTTCCCTGGAAGGGGGGGAGGGGGTCATCCCCATGCTGGACGAAATCGTCGAACGGTCCGCCGATGCCGGCTGCAAGGAAATCATTCTGGGTATGGCCCATCGGGGGCGTCTTAACGTTCAGCGCCACATTCTGGGCAAACCCCTCGAGGAACTGTTCAGTGAATTCGAGCACTGCTACGATCCGGAGTCGCTGGTCGGCGCCGGTGACGTCAAGTACCACAACGGGTACCTGAATGATGTCGAAACAGCCGGCGGCGGCAAGGTTCGGATGCTTCTGGTCAACAATCCGAGTCATCTGGAAGCGGTCAATCCGGTGGTGGAGGGAATTGCAAGGGCCCGTCAGGATGCCCTCGGCGACGGGGACCGCAAGCGGGTGATGCCCCTTTTGATTCATGGGGATGCGGCCTTTGCCGGCCAGGGGGTAGTGGCCGAAACCCTCAACATGTCCCAACTCCAGGGGTACACCACCGGCGGCACCCTTCATGTGGTCATCAACAATCAGATCGGATACACCACCCTTCCCGAGGACGCCCGCTCTACCCGCTACTCGACCGACATCGCCAAAATGCTAATGGTGCCTATTTTCCATGTTCATGGAGAAGACCCGGAGGCACTGATCCAGGTGGCAAGGCTTGCGGTCGACTACCGAAATACCTTTGCCAAGGATATCGTTGTTGACGTGGTGTGCTACCGCCGCTACGGGCACAACGAAGGGGATGAGCCCTATTTCACCCAGCCCCAGATGTACGACCGGATTCGAGATCGCCAGCCCCTTTACGACAGTTACGGCGAAATCCTCGTCGAGGAAGGCATCGCCACTGCCCAGGGGATCGACGACCTTAAGGATGGCATCAACCGTGAGTTGGAAGCAGCTTTTGAGGAGATTCACGGCAGTGTTTGCCTCTTTCCGGAAGTGCGCTTTTTTGATGTATGGGATGACTTCACCAGCCGATATCCGGACCGCGCGCCTGAAACCGGGGTCCCTAAGGATCGACTGATGTCGCTATCGACCAGGCTCAACCAGGTGCCCGAAGGGTTTCACCTCAATCCCAAGCTGGTCAAGCTCATGGAGCGCCGGCAAAAGGCGGTGGAGGCTGGGCAGGGAATCGACTGGGCCAATGCCGAGGCGCTATCCTTTGCATCCCTTCTATCCGAGGGTTTCCCGGTCCGGCTCAGCGGACAGGACTGCGGCCGGGGCACTTTCAGCCAACGACACAGCGTGTGGATGGACATCGATACCGGAGAGCGGCGGATACCCCTCAACCATGTGGCCGACGGGCAGGCCGCATACGAGGTGTTCAACAGCCTTCTGGCCGAATTCAGCGTTCTCGGGTTCGAATACGGGTTTTCCCTGGTCCGACCGGACACCCTCATCCTTTGGGAAGCCCAGTTCGGCGATTTTGTCAACAATGCCCAGACGGTCATCGATCTATTCCTTGCCAGCGGCGAATCCAAATGGCAACGGCTCTCCGGTCTGGCCCTTCTGCTGCCCCACGGCTACGAAGGCCAGGGGCCAGAACACTCCAGCGCCCGGCCGGAGCGCTTCCTTCAGCTGTGCGCCAACGACAATATTCAGGTCTGCAACCCCACCACACCTGCCCAGTACTTTCACCTGCTGAGGCGGCAGATGCACCGGCGTGTTCGAAAACCCCTGGTGGTGATGACACCAAAGAGCCTCCTCAGGCACCCTGGCGCCGTATCGGATCTGAATGATCTCATCGAGGGCGGGTTTCAGGAAGTCATTGGAGATGCCGGAAACGGCAAACAGGCCAGACGGGTGATTTTCTGCAGCGGAAAGATTTTCTACGAGCTCGTGGAGCGCCGGGATCAAATCCAGACCAGTGATGCGGCGATTATCCGCATCGAGCAGTTTTACCCCTTTCCGGAAAAGCCACTGATAGATGCGCTGTCGATATACAAGCGCATCAAAGAGTGGATATGGGTTCAGGAAGAGCCGGAAAACATGGGCGGGTGGTGGTTCATCCGATCGAGACTCGAGGCCATTACCGGCAAGCCTCTCCGATTCGTTGGAAGGCCCCCGTCATCCAGTCCTGCATCCGGATTTCCCAAAATTTACCGGCGTCAGCAAGACGATGTGGTGGATCGATCCGTCGGGCCTCTGACCGACGGGCAGGATGTCAGCTGATTCACCGCCTGTCCCTGTCGGTTCTGCACAACGGACGATATCGTTGGAAAAGGAGCGTCTATGGCTATCGAGATAAAAATCCCCAGCGTGGGTGAATCGGTTCAGGAGGCGGTGCTGACGGAATGGTACAAGAAGGACGGCGATTCGGTCAAAAAAGGAGAGCCCCTTTTCGTCATCGAGACCGACAAGGTCACCTTGGAGGTCGAGGCCGAAGAGAGCGGTCGGGTGGCCATTGCCGTCGCCGAGGGAGAGACGGTTCCCATCGGGGCGGTCGTTGGATCGATCGATACCGATGCCGCTGCCGATGTCGCGGACGGGGCAGCAGAAACCGTCGGCAGCCCGACGTCCGCCACGGAAGCAAAACCCCCTGAGGCGGACCAGACCCCCGCACCCGAAACAGCACCCGAACCGCCCCTTCCCAAGGCGACTGAGTCCCCGTCTGAAGCGGCGACCGATTCGCAGCAGGGCGGGCGTTCGGACATGTCGCTGCCGCCTTCGGTCCGCCGCTTGGCGGCCGAGAGGGGCATCGATCCGGGAACCATTCCCGGCACCGGGCCCGGCGGACGGATCACTAAAGGGGATGTGATCCTCCATCTCGAGAACCGGAAGCCGGGGGGGGCTGGGGACCGTGCCCGAGAGACGACCGCACCGTCGACGCCGGTTCCGGAGGGCGTCGGCGATGGCATCCGGAGAAAGGCCATGACGCCCATTCGCCGGCGCATTGCCGAACGGCTCCTGGAGGCCCGACGGAACACGGCAATGCTCACCACCTTCAACGAGATCGATATGAGCCGTTGCATGGCGCTGCGGTCCCGCTACAAGGAGCCTTTTGAAAAGAAGCACGGAATTGGGCTTGGGTTTATGTCCTTTTTCGTCAAGGCCTGTGTCGAAGCCCTCAAAGAAGTCCCGGAGATCAATGCCTTCATCGACGGCGCCGATATCGTCTACCATGAGTTCTGCCACGTCGGAGTGGCAGTGGGCTCGGACAGGGGGTTGGTGGTGCCGGTCATCCGCAACGCCGAACACTTGGGTTTTGCAGACATAGAAAAAACCATCATGGACTTCGTAAAGAAAATCAAAGAAAACCGGCTCGAGATCTCCGATCTCGAGGGGGGCACCTTTACCATCAGCAACGGGGGGGTTTTTGGCTCTCTGTTGTCGACGCCCATCCTCAACACCCCCCAGAGCGGGATTCTGGGCATGCACAAGATCGAGAAGCGACCGGTAGTGGTGAACGACGAGATCGTCATCCGACCCATGATGTACGTCGCGTTGAGCTACGATCACCGGATCGTGGATGGACGGGAAGCGGTCACTTTCCTCAAACGGGTCAAGGAGTTCGTGGAAGACCCTGAACGGATCTTGATGGAGGTTTAGCCATGGCAGAGGGCAAGCGCTTCGATCTCATCGTTATCGGCAGCGGACCCGGCGGCTATGTGGCGGCGGTCCGGGCCGCCCAACTCGGCATGAAGACCCTGTGCGTGGAGAAGGAAGAGCGCTTGGGAGGCGTCTGTCTCAACGTGGGCTGCATTCCCAGCAAGGCGCTGCTCGACTCCAGCGAATTTTTCCACATGGCATCCGACAAATTCGCCGAGCATGGCATCAAGACCGGAAAGGTATCCCTGGATCTTGCCACCATGATGGCCCGCAAGGAAAAAGTCGTTGAGGAACTGACCGGCAACGTCCGGAAACTGCTCGACGGCAACGGTATCGAGGTTGTTCACGGGCGGGGCGCCCTCACCGGACCGGACACGGTGGCAGTGACCGCCGGAGACAAAACCGTCGACTACACTGCGAGGTTCGTGCTTCTGGCTACCGGCAGCGAGCCCGTGTCACTGCCGAATGTGACGATCGACGAGAAGCGCATCGTCAGTTCCACAGGGGCCCTTCGGTTCGACAAGGTTCCCAAACATCTCGGCATCATCGGCGGCGGCTATATCGGTCTCGAACTGGGGTCGGTCTGGCAGCGCTTGGGATCCAAGGTGACGGTTGTCGAAATGCTTCCCAAGATCGCCGGCAGCCTGGACGGGCAGATCGGACGGACCCTGGATCGGATCCTTAAGAGACAGGGGATGGAGATTCGGGCCAACACCAAGGTGACCGGGGTGAAGACAACCCCAAAGACGGTCAAGGTGACCCTGGAGGCCGGCGGCAACGAGGAGACCTTGTCGGTAGACCGGCTGCTCGTGGCGGTGGGGCGGCGTCCCCTGACTTCGAATCTGGGTCTGGAGGCCGCGGGTGTCGACATGGACGAGGCGTCGGGGCGCATCCCCGTGGATGCGGCATGCCGCACCAACGTAGAAACCGTTTATGCCATCGGAGACATGATTCCCGGTCCCATGCTGGCCCATAAAGCGTCGGCCGAGGGCATTGTGGCGGTGGAGGCAATGGCCGGCAAGGCCTCCGAGGTCAACTACGACGCCATTCCCGCCATTATCTATACCTGGCCGGAAGTCGCCAGTGTCGGCCTGACCGAGGAGCAGATCAAGGAAAGGAACATCCCTTACTGTGTGGGCACCTTTCCTTTCACGGGGGCAGGACGGGCCCGCTGCATGGGAGAAACCGACGGTTTCGTAAAATTGCTCTCCCACAGCAGAACGGACCGCATCCTCGGGGTTCACATTATCGGGCCCCGGGCAGCCGATATGATCGCCGAATGCGTTCTTGCGGTAGAGTTTGGTGCCAGTGCGGAAGACATCGCCCGCACCGTTCACGGCCACCCGACGTTTTCCGAGGCCCTCATGGAAGCTGCCATGGGGGTTCGAAAGTGTTCCATCTACGGCTCTTGAGGTTCCACGGCGTTCCGGGCCCTGACCGAAGGCGTTCCAATGGAATAGGAATAAAGAAGAGGTCGCGGCGCCTATTGAAGCCGATGTCGATGGATCACTTCTCCACGGCCTCAGGGAGGGGCGTCTCCCTCGTTCCCCGATGCCGGCTCCAGACGGATCAACTGTCCGTTGGATTCGTCAGTCAGTACATATAGGAAGCCATCCGGTCCCTGGCGGACGTCCCGCACCCGCTCTCCGATACGGATGGCGCTTTGGGTCACGACCCTGCCTTCGGCATCCAGCGCCAGCCTTCTGACGTCCTGGCTTACCAGTCCGCCGGCGAACAACTGTCCACGCCACCCCCGGTAGCGATCACCATCGTAGAGCGCAAGCCCCGAAGGAGCGATGGCATTCATCCACACCAGAGCGGGATCCTCCTTGCCCGGGAGGGACGTATGCGCCGAAATCCTGCCGCCGCCGACGTATTCACGACTGAAAGTGACCGCAGGCCATCCATAGTTCTTGCCGGCGTCGACGGCATTGAGTTCGTCGCCGCCGAGAGCGCCGTGCTCCGTCGCCCAGACCCGATGTCGGACGGAATCAAAGGCGAGCCCCTGAACGTTGCGATGGCCATAGCTCCAGACACCCCCATCGGCCGTGTCGAGATCGACGAAAGGGTTGTCGGAGGGAATGGTGCCATCGTCGTTCAGGCGAAGAATTTTTCCGAGGTGTCGGTCCAACCGCTGGGCGCTTTCCCGGATCAGTTGGCCGTCGAGCCGAACAGGGGGGTTGCCCCCGTCGCCGACGGACACCAGCAAGGTGCCGTCCGGAAGCCAAAGAAGGCGGGAGCCGAAATGCTGGGTTCCCGGCTTCGGGGGCGATGCCTCGAAAACGATTTCCCACCGGCTCAGTCGGTTGCCGTCGAAAAGGGCACGCGCCACGGTGGTCCGGTTGCTGCCGGATGACCCCTGAGCGCAGGTGAAATAGATGGTACGGTTGGAGTCAAAAGAGGGGTGAAGAGCCAGGTCTAGCAATCCGCCCTGCCCTTTGGCAAAGACGTCGGGGATACCGCCGACGGGATCCGGAAGAAGGCGCCCCTTCCGCACGACGCGAAGCCTCCCCGGCCGCTCGGTGATCAGTATGTCGCCCTCCGGCAGCCAGGTCATGGCCCAGGGATGTTCCAATCCCTCGACCACGGGGACTTTGCGGATCCCCATTTCCGAGGGAACATTGCCGGTGGTCATGAAGGTGTCAGCCAGGCCATGGTCAGGTGATACCCACAGGAACAACGCGGCGACGCCTATCGATATGAGGGACCTCATGAGAGACATCCTTTCCGCCATTCAGCGTCGTATGGGGTTAGCTCTGCCGCTAAAATTAAATCCCATCTCCGGAATTTCAACCAGACCTGAGACGTTCTGAGGTCTCAAGCAAAGGCTTGGATTCGTCAATTGAGTGCCTCTGCCCATGGCGTCCCGCACCTCCGGACGATTTCTTGACGGTACCGTGAAGCGGTCCAATATTTAGTCCCAACGACAATTGA
>JASFIA010000128.1:0-6590 GCA_050122915.1 Desulfobacterales bacterium
CTGAGTTATACTAAGGCGATTAGACCAATTGTCAACGACCGGCCCATCGGTTTGTCCCAGCCCGCACTAAAGGCGATCCACTGGCCCCTCACGAGCGGTTGGACTGCCCAACACCCAAAAAAGGCAAAGGCCGACGGCCAGGAAAAGGGCTCCGGCAGCAAAAGCGGAATCCAGGCTTGCCAGATCCATCAAAAGGCCGGCGACCAATGCGCCGGCCAGCATACCAATGCTGTGGCCCATCGTCAGCAGCGACATCACGCTTCCCATGGCTTGAAGCCGGATTCCTTCTTCCACGGCTAATCCCATCAGTGCTGGCATTGACATGCCTCCTCCAAGGCCGAAAAGGACGCTGGCGGCGATGAAGCCCATTTCGCTGTCAGCCCACCGATATCCCCATAACGCCAGGGCTGCACAAGCCCCTCCGGCAGCGACAAGCCAGCGTTTGTCAGAAATGCCGTCGGCGAACCATCCCATAGGCGTCTGAATCACTCCGCTGACGAAGACCCCGGTGGTCACGATCAGACCGATCACACTGCTTCCGAAACCCAACGCCGTGTCCAAATACAGAGGTAAAAATCCCCAAATGACGCCGATACAGGCCGTATAGGCAAAGCGGTAGGCGAACAAGGAGGCCACCCGGCGGTTCTTAATGACTTTTCGCCACGTTTGGCCAAGGTGTTGAGGGTTTTGCATCAGTGGTTCCGACGCTGTGGGAGGCAGAAAAAACAGGGATAGCAGAAACCCGGCAAAAGCCAGTAGACCCATGCTGACGAATGCCGCGTCCATCCCCCACCGCTGGTTCATCCAGCCGCCGATGACCGGACCCAGGCTGAGCCCTAAAAAAATGGACATGTTGAACGTGCCCATCCACGTGCTCTCGCGTCCCCCGGGGACGATTTCTCCGACATAGGCTTGCAGCACCGGCATGAGCATTGCCGAGGCAATGCCCTGAAAAAAGCGGATCACCAGCAGAAGCCCTACCGTATGGGCTGCCATGAATGCGAAGGAGACAATCGTGTAGGAGATCATTCCAACCACAACGAACGGCTTTCGACCCTTGCGGTCGGAAAGAGCCCCAAACCATGGCAGTGCCACCGTTCTGGATATGGAAAACACACCAAAGATCATCCCGATGAAAAAACCGCTGGCCCCGAGTTGCCGGGCATACACTGGAAGGAGCGGGACAACGATGCCAACGCCGGTGACCGTCGTGAAAATAGAAAAGCAAAGCACACTGAAGATACGCTGTTTGTCGGACATCATATCGATGATTCTTTCATTCAGGTGCGGTAAGCGGTCGGATGAATCCCGATCCTAACGGCGGGTTTTGAGAGTGCCTGGTCATCCTGTGGGAATCCAGGCATCCATCCCGGCGCCGGCCGAGCAGCCGACGGCAGAGTGCGGCCTTCACGGCGGAAGATTCGGCAGCGGTCAGAAGCCGGAGGCGGCAGACCTCTGGCAGCGATGGCGGCGGCCGCCGATTTCCTCTAACGATATCCTTATCACCGCCGATGAACCAACCCCTTTGGAGTGGGCGTCGCCGAATGCCATGCGGATAACCTCAGTGCCAGAGGGCGAAAAGACCCAGGAGCCAGCAATACGGGGTGAAATAGTTCAGATGCCCCTTGTTCACGATAAAAACCAGAAACCGCAAAGACAGATATCCTACCACAAAGGACACCGCGATTCCGATGAGGCAGGGCATGGGGTCAAAGGCCGAATCGTGAACCGCATCCTTTAATACCAAAAGGGCGGCGCCCAAAATGGCCGGAATGGATAAAATGAATGAGAACGCGGCGGCTGCCGAGCGATCGAGACCTAAGAAAAGACCCACCGAAATGGTTGTCCCGGATCGGGAGATCCCCGGCAGTATCGCGAGCCCCTGTGCGATACCCAGCAGCAGCGCATCAGACAATCTCGGTGCACTGCGGCCCGATTGAGCAGAGTCGTGCCCGTCCCGGCGGCGGCCGACGATGCCGGTCAGCAGCAGAAGCGAGCCGGTGACGATGAGGCACACCCCCACGAGGCGAAGGGAGCCAAATATGCTATCGGCATGGGACTTGATGGCGAGGCCGATGATCGCCGTGGGAATGGATGCAATGAGGACCATCCAAAGGAATTGGAGGCTCTGGGGATCTTTGCTTCCGGCCGCTTTGAGCGTGCCCCCGGTGACGGCTTCCAATCCTGCCCGGAGCATGGCCAGAAGGCGGCTGCGATAGAAGATAACCACTGCGAGAAGGGTTCCCAAATGGACACTGACGTCATAGTACAGCTCCGGCTCGGTCAGGCCGAAAAGGTTTTGAAAAATAACCAGGTGTCCGGAGCTGCTGACCGGCAGGAACTCCGTCAACCCCTGAATGATGCCGAGAAGGACCGCTGTGGTGACGTCCATGATATCGGGTGCTTTCCAGTAATCGATGGCAGCGACATGGGGTCAGCGATAATGCTTGTAGCTGACACTGTATTTTTTTGCCTTGTAATTGAATTTTCTGACGGTTGTTCTGAGAATTTGTGCGGCCTGGGTGGCGTTTCCCCGGGTGTTTTTCAGGGCATCGATGATCATTTCCCTCTCCAGGTTGCCGACGGCTTCATCGAGAGAAAGGGCCGGCAGCGTATCCGACTCGGCGCCGGTCTGAAGGGTGGGAGGAAGATGATAGCTGTGGATGACACCCTCCTCGCAGAGCAGGACGGCGCGCTCAATGCAGTTTTCAAGTTCACGAACATTGCCGGGCCAGTGATAGGCCATCAGCATGTCGATGGCGGGTGTAGAAAACCTCCTGATATCTTTTAAGTTTTCCTTTGAATACTGATCCAGGAAATGGTCCGCCAGCAGGAGTATGTCCGTTTTTCGTTCCCGCAGCGGTGGCATGTATATGGGAAAGACGTTCAATCGATAATACAGATCGCCGCCAAAGGTTTCGTCCTCCACCGCCTGCTCCAAGTTTTTATTGGTGGCCGCGATGATTCGAACGTCCACCTTGACGGTTCTGTGCCCCCCTACCCGTTCGAGTTCCCGCTCCTGGAGAACACGAAGCAGATTGGTCTGAACATCCAGTCCGATGGAACCGATTTCATCGAGAAAGAGGGTGCCCTTGTTGGCCAATTCGAATTTGCCGAGCTTCTGCCGAATGGCGCCTGTAAACGCTCCTTTTTCATGGCCGAACAGTTCGCTTTCAATCAGATTGGCGGGGATCGCTGCACAATTCACTTTGATAAACGGATTTCGGGCCCTCTGGCTATTGTAGTGGAGAGAATTGGCGACCAGCTCTTTACCGGTGCCGCTCTCCCCCCGGATCAGCACAGTGGCGTTGCTTTTTGATACCTGGGAAATCATCTGAAAGACTTCCCTCATTTTATTGCTGTTGCCCACGATATTGGTGATTCGGTATTTGTTTTCAAGTTCTTCTCGAAGGCGCTTGTTCTCTTCTCTGAGTGTCTGCTTTTCCATTCGTATGGTCTCAAGGTTGATCACATGGCGGGCAATCATGGTGGCGATCACCGAGAGAAGCTTCTGAGCGTCCTTGAGGGCATATCCGTCGTTGTAGGGTCTGTCGACGCTGAGAGCGCCAATGACCTGCGCGCCTTTCTTGATGGGCACGCAGATGAAAGAGAGCTCCATGTCCGGCTTGCTTCGACGGGAAACGGTTCGATTGAGAAAGGCCGGCTCTTCGCTGATTTTTGGAATGGCGACGGCCTGCCCGTTCTGAATGACTTTGCCGGTGACCCCTTCGCCGAGCTTGTATTTGACCTGGCTGATGGCTCGACGAGTGATGCCGTGGGCGACTTCGATGTTGATTTCATTCTTGACCGGATCGAGAAGCGTGACCGTTCCCCTTAGCATGTTGAGGGAGCTTGAGAGGATATCGAGAACTTTGTAGAGGGATTTTTTGAGATCGAGATGCACATTCAGGGTTTCGCTGATCTCATACAGAAGGGTGATTTCTTCAATTTTTTTAAACGCCATGGCGACTCCCTTTCAAATCGGAGGCTCTCGATCCAAATTCCTTGTAAAATCAGCAATCATGGGCTGATATAGCATTATTGTATTCGATTGTAAAAACGCATCCGTTCCCTGTGGCAGGGGCCATGTATTCCCGGGGCGTCTGCCGTGCGGTGGAAAGGAATTACCCGTCCTTTCCAAGCCATCTGCTGTCTATGTCAAATTAGTGCCGGCCGCCTTTTAGGATGTTCCACAGCAACCATAGTCCCAAAAGAGCTGCGGTGACAAAAATGATAATACCGAGAAGGGAAATGCCAAAAAAGAGGGGAGGTATTTCTGAAATGACAATAATGGAAGATCCGATCACGAGCCCGGCGATAATGATGGCAAAAGAGATCCGGTTGCTGATTTGATCATGGGTTTCCAGCATTGCGTCAAGTCCTTCAAAATGGAGATTGATCGATAGCTTTTGCTGCTTCAGCTGCTGGACGATCTCGAGAATTTCTCCGGGGAAATCCTTGATAAACCGCATAAGATCCGTGCCGGTATGAATGATCTCCTCGGTTAGGCGCTGGGGATGGTACCGCTCCATCTTCACCTTCTTGACATATGGAACGGCCAGCTGGAAAAAATCGAACTCGGGGTCCAGCTGCATCGCCACCCCCTCGACGGCGGTGATGGCCTTCAGCATCAGAAAGATGTCCGGGGGGATGCGAAGGCGGTGTCGGGTTGACAACTCCAACATGTGTTGGAGAAGCCTTCCCATCTGAATTTCCTTTAAGGGCCGGTAAAGGTGCTGGCCCATGAATTCGGCGACCTCCTTTTCGAGACGCCGCATGTTCGGCTTTTCATCCCAAAGGGCGATTTTCAGCAGGGCCTGCGCCGTTCGCGATTCATTGCGGTGAACCACTGCGTCGATAAGGTCGACGAAATCTTCCCGGGTGCTTCTATTAATCACACCCATCATTCCGAAATCGACAAGACAGATCACATTCTCGGGGAGGACGAAAATGTTTCCCGGGTGCGGATCGCCGTGGAAAAACCCGTACTGGAAAATCTGCTTGAGCATGACCTCGGCACCGCGCCGGGTAATGACGCGGCGATCGAGTCCCATGCCGTCGATGGCGGCGAGATTGGAAATCTTGACCCCGTCGATATACTCGGAGGCAAGGATGCGCGAGCTGGTATATTCTCTGTAGACCTTGGGGACATAAAGGGTGAAGTCATCCAGAAAGAATCGCGCGATCCGCTCCATGCTGGCCGCTTCGATAGTGAAGTCGATCTCTTTTTCCAGGACGTCCGCAAACTCTTCGACAATCTTTATGGGTTGGTGAAGGGCGACCTCTTCCACATGGCGCTCCATCAGGGTGGCCAGGTGAAGCATAATTTCGAGGTCGACCTCAATAATGCTTCGGATCCCGGGTCTCCGGATTTTTATGGCAACGCAGTCCCCGTTCTTGAGGCAGGCCTTGTGGACCTGAGCGATGGATGCAGAAGCGAGGGGGGACTCGTCGATGCTCTCGAAAAGGTCTTCGGGGGGCGCGCCCAAATCGGTTTCCAGCGTTTGCCTCACCCGATCGAAGGGAAAGGATGGAACCTTGTCCTGAAGTTTGGACAACTCCGTCACCAGGTCGATGGGCACCAGATCTGGCCGGGTGGACAGCATCTGGCCAAGTTTGATGTAGGTTGGGCCCAGCTCCTCGAGAGCCAATCGAATGCGTTCGGCCCGAGTCAGTCTCTCTAAACGCTCGCGCCGTTTCCTCGAGATCATTTGAAGGCCGATTTCGATGTACTGGTCGATGTTCAACAGATCCACCAGATCACCGAAGCCGTATTTGAAGAAGACGGCCAGGATCTGGCGGTATCGATTGAGGTGCCGGTAGGTTCGACCAATGACACCGATCTTGCGAATACTGAACATCGCCTGAGCACCGGATGGTCCGGATACGGCGCGGACCCCTTGGAAAAGAGGGAAATGGGCTTAGTCGTCGTCGCTGCCTGTTTGATCGCTCAGGGTTTGCTTGAGCTCCCAGATTTCTTTTTTGACCGCCTTCAACTCATCGGCAGTGACAATGTCCGCTTTTTTCAGGATATCTTTGACGGTTTGTTCGACACGAGCCTCCAGTTTTGCCTGAGAGTCTTCATAGCGCTTCTGGACGTCATTGAAGAATTTCCTGCCTTCCTCCTCGGTAAGATTCAACCGCTTTTCTACTTCCTTGGCCCACTCATCCACTTCATCTTTCGCCGTAAGCGCAAGCCCGACGCCGGTGATGATCGTTTTTTTGAACAACTCCATAAAATCTGCCATGGTTTCCTCCTTGCCGTCGCTGAATGGAATAGCCGTTTGTGGTCGCCTGATGGAACAGAGACTGCCATGGAATTCATCGGTTCCCCTGCCAAGCGGTTTTGTGGGTGATGTTTATTAGAAGCATCCTTTCCTAAGGCTAATGGACTGTGATCTTCGCCGCCGCTCCCGGCCTCCTTCTATCAGGGGCTTCAGCGCGCGATGTCGCGATACCCTGAAACGCCTTGCAACACCGACTGTCATGAACCAACCGAGTCGCCACTTCCTCTTCCGCGATCGCCGATCACCTTCAGTGGTGACTGCGGTGAGCAGCGACCGGCATGAAGGGGCCTTTCGACTATGGCT